>MNVF01000055.1 GCA_001871535.1 Candidatus Micrarchaeota archaeon CG1_02_49_24 | reverse complement strand
GTTTCGGTTAGCTCTGCGGATGTCTCCACAACGGTTGCAGGCTTGGGAAGTGTAGTGGCTAAAGTGTGGAAGTTTGCGAAACGGTTTTGGAGTCCAAGTTATTACGTTGGAACGGCTGGAACTGTGAGCGAAGAAACAATCAAGAAATACATTGCAGAACAGGAAACCCGCGCTTCCCCACTGCATTAATAGAATGCAGTGTCCCCGCGCGGAGGTAGTTTTATGGTTATGGTCCTGACAGAGACTGAGTTTGTAATCCGGCTGGTGGCAGCATTCGCATTCGGGTTCGGCATAGGGTTCGAGCGCCGCACCAAGGCAGCCGGCATACGCACATTCATACTAATCGCCCTGGGCTCTGCTGCATTCACCATGATACCCATGCTGCCCCAATTCGGCGGCTTTAATTTCGACTCCATGAGGATGATGTCCCAAATCATAGTTGGCATTGGCTTCATAGGCGCGGGCGTTGTCTGGAAGCACCATAACGAGTTCTCCGGGATAACTACTGCAGCAACCATCTGGACTTCTGCTGCGGTTGGCATGCTTACGGGCGTGGGCGAGCTCACCTTGGCATTCATCCTTGCCCTGCTCATGATAATCGTGCTCTATTCCAAGAAATATACCGCACCCCCTGAGGCAACGGAGGACGAATACCTGGAATACCAGGCAACCGGAATGGGCGTGCTGAGAAAGAAGAGAAAACGCACACACAGAGATTAATACTTTTAAAACATATCCAGGCAATAATGAATACACCAACCGTTAGACTTTGAACCTTAAACCTTAGGCTTATTAGAGGTGCATTTCAATGGAGAACTACGATGTGATAGTTGCCGGGGCGGGACCGGCAGGCGCTGCAATTTCCATATATCTGGGCAGGATGGGCTACAGCGTGCTCCTTTTGGACAAGGCATCTTTCCCACGGGACAAGATTTGCGGCGACGGCATCTCCGGAAAGTCGCTCAGGGTGCTCAAGGAGCTCGGGCTGGACAAGCAGATTGAGGCCACCCTTCATTCTGATATGTATGGAGTCATATTCTCATCGCCCAAGGGCACCACCATAAACATACTCTATCCACAGAACTCAGGAGACACTACAACCGAGGGGGAACGTGGGGGAACCGAAACAGTCTTGAGTCCAGGGTCCAGAAACCCTAAAGGTCTAGGGTCTAGAGTTCAGGGTCTAGAACAAGACCCAAGACTGAAGACCCAAAACCCAAGACCCGAGACCATTATTCTTCGGGTTCCCTCAGGATACTGTTGCAGGCGCGAGGTGTTCGACAACGTGATTTTCCAGGAGGCGAAGAAACATTCAACCGTCATTGAGAAATTTCAGGTGAATGACCTGATAATTGAGGATGGGTATGTTAAGGGCGTGAAGGGCACCGACCTGGCAACGAAACAGGAAAAATCATTTCGCGCAAAGCTGGTGGTGGGTGCGGACGGCGCCACAAGCTTAGTCACAAGGAAACTAGGGCTTGACAATCCGGATGACAAGCACCTGGTGGTTGCGGTCAGGGCATATTATGAGGGCGTGGCCGGGATGACGGGAAGCATAGAAATCCATTTTGTTGAGAGCATCCTGCCTGGCTATTTCTGGATATTCCCGCTTGAGAACGGCAAGGCGAATGTGGGCATCGGCATGCTGGCATCGGATATGAAAAAGAAAAAACTCAACCTCCAGGAGGCAATGGCTGCTGCCATCAGTGACCCCAGATTCAGGCACAGGTTCGCAAATGCAAAGCCAATCACCGAGATAAAGGGCTGGAACCTGCCCCTTGGCTCCAAGCGGAAGAAAAACCACGGAAACGGCTTTATAATTTTAGGGGATGCGGCTTCGCTCATTGACCCGTTCACCGGCGAGGGCATCGGCAATGCGCTTTTCTCTGCCAAACTGGCTTCCGGAGTGGTTGACCGGGCGCTCAGGGAGAATGATGTTTCAGAAAAGAGCCTCAGTGAATACGAGGAGCTGTTGAGAAAAGAGGTTGACCCGGACCTCAAGACGAGCTATGACATGCAGCGCGCCGGGAAGATAAGGTGGCTGCTCAACATGGTTGTGGACAAGGCAGCCAAAAACAAGGAGATGCAGGATTTGCTTTCAAACACACTGGCTGACAATGTGGATAAAAGAACGCTCATTTCACCCGGATTTATCATAAGGGCGATGCTTTCGTGAAACCAATAAAGTTGAATGGTATTTCTGTTGTGGCAGCCTGCAAGGGAAGGACTCACGAACAGATAGTACAGGCAATCGCTGCTGGGATAAAAATCATCGGGCAGAATTACGTTCAGGAGGCAGAAGATGTTTTTCCCAAGGTAGATTTGCCTGCTGACTGGCATTTCATCGGCCACCTTCAGAAAAACAAGGTCAAGAGAGCGCTGAAAATCTTCTCCTGCATACAATCGGTTGATTCATTTGCGCTTGCCGAAGAGATTGATAGGCAGGCAGGGGTGATTGGAAAAACGGTATCTGTGCTTATTGAGGTGAATGTTGGGGGAGAAAAATCGAAATTTGGCGTTGCCCCTGAGAAAGCACAGGAAGTAATAACGCAAATTTCTCCTTTGAAAAACGTAAAAGTAAATGGGTTGATGGCGATGGAGCCTCCCTCTGAAAACCCTGAAGATGCAAGGCCTTATTTCAAACAGATGAAGCAACTTTTTGATGGGATTAAAAAATCAAATATCCCAAATGTGGAGATGCGCTTCCTTTCAATGGGCATGAGCAGCAGCTACAGGGTTGCGATTGAGGAGGGAAGCAACATGGTGAGGTTGGGAAGGGTGTTGTTTGAGTGAGCAGAGTGAAACTATTAAAAATGTGAGCATATATAATATTTTAAGTGATTGGATGACTAATCAAACGAAAAGAGTATTGGGAGCTTCGAGGACACCAACCGTAGAAAGTATGGCTGGGTCAGGTCGATACATCCGACCAAGACCTTCGCTGGCAGATGGGATAGCCCCTCAGATACCCCCCATTAGTTCACCAGCACCAGTTGCAAGTGCTGAAACCAGTATAACCCTACGCCTTAGACCTAGAATAAACGCGTTGGAAAAGGTACTCATTGGCGCAGATGCTGAAGGCAAATATGGAGACCTAGGCTCACAAATTCGTATGGATTGGGGTAGTATATATGTCAATGGCGACCAGAGAAACCAGGTTCCTGAATTTGAAAGCGTTGTTAGGCATGTATTTGAGGAGAGGGGTTACACAGTTATATCAGTCCGTACAGACGGTTTTCCAGTAAATGAATTAACAATCGCTGCGCCAGTAACACTATCACTAACAGCAGAAAATGCAAATACCAAGTTAGTTAACAGGAAGGCGAAAGGTTCGCCATGCAAATACTTTGTCACCTCTTCACTAACAGTTACTTATTATCCAGATAATGATACGACCTCAATAAGGGGCGATGCAACTATATGGCCGTCTGCCATAAATTAGATATCGCAGCAATAATGTCACCAGTATTAGGATATAAATCTTGATTCCTAAATTTAATTCATGTTCCTCCTTACGAATGACGATGGCATGTCAGAGGGCTTCAGGCTGCTGAAAAGCGCAGCCGAAAGCATGGGCGGCGCCAGGGCAATCATCCCTGCCAAGCCTCGCTCTGCCATGTCAAAATCCATGACCTTCCACAAAGTGCTCAGGCTCAATGAGGTTGAGCCGGATACTTACACGCTCAACGGCACGCCTGCCGACTGCGTGGCGTTTGCGCTCCATGACAGGAAACTTTTCCCCAAGAAGCCAGAGCTTGCAGTATCAGGCATAAATGAGGGATACAACATTTCCGAGCACACCATCATGACTTCAGGCACGCTTGGCGCGTGCTTTGAGGCATCGCTCCATGGGGTGAAAGCTATTGCATTCGGCTGCCATGTGGATAGGCATGCGCCCGGAAAGTTTGCCGGGCGGGAGGAAAAAATCAAGGGGTATTGCAAATTTTTCATTGAAAAATTCCTCAATTCAGCCAGTGGCATTAACATACTTTCAATCAATTTTCCTGAAAATGTGGAACATGCAAAAATCATAGTTTCAAAGCCGAAGAAAAAATTATATGACATTGCGCTGAAGAAAAGGAAGGACCCGGACTGCAGGGAGTATTATTGGCTTGCCGGCGAACCGCTTGACTGCGCAAATGGGGAGGATGACTGCTGCGAGCTGCTCACGCGGGGAAACATAACCGTCACGCCGATTAAATTAAGCGTGTTTGATGAGAAGGAGCTGGAAGAAGCGAGAAAACTCTTTATAAGCTAAACGTTTTTGCCATTAACGATGCCTTTTTAAATAAGCGATTTCATAAAAAATGATATGGATGACAAATACCTCCCGCTCCTCAGCAAGCAGAATTGCTGGTGGGAGGGGCGAATCGAAGACGATGTCCACCTTACCGCGTGGAGAGCGCAGGCACCGCACTGGATGCCATTCAACCTGAAGGAGCTCCCGCTTGAAGCTTTTTCGCTTAATATCATAACTGGGCCGAGGCAAGCCGGCAAAACCACATTGATAAAATTCGCCGTGGAAAAGCTGCTGAAAGATGGCGTGCAGCCTAAATCTATCTTCTACCTGAGGTGCGACGAGGTCAGCGACGCCAGCCAGCTCAGGGAAATCATCGAGGCCTTCCTTGCGCATGGGGGCAGCGGCGAAGTTTTCATTTTCCTTGATGAGATTACTGAAGTTGCCGGTTGGGAAAAAACGCTTAAGGGGTTTGTAGATGACGGCGATTTCCGAAAGGCGGTTGTAACGGCAAGCGGCTCGAACGCATTCCAGCTTCGACGGGGCAGCGAGCTTTTCCCCGGCAGGCGTGGTAGTGGCAGGGATATCCTTGTCCTGCCCCTGAGCTTCAGGCAATACCTGGAGGTGGTGGATGCCGAACGCGCGGCGCTGATTCCCAGGCTTGCCGAGCTGCATCCCATCCTTATCGCAGAAGCCAGAAAACTGCTCGCACAGTTGCCCCGGTTGCAAAAGCATCTTTTGGATTATTTCCAATGCGGCGGTTTCCCACTGGCCATTCCCTCCCACCTGAAACACGGCTACGTTTCGGAAGATGCGAAAGAAGCCTACAAAAGCTGGGTGGTGGGTGACATCCTGAAGAACGGCAAAAGCGATGCCATCGGCAGGGAGATCCTGAAGGTTATCCTATCCAAGGCGCCAACCCCGGTAAGCTGGGAGGGTATCGCGCAGGAAACTTCTATAAAATCGCCCCCGACAGTGGCATCTTACGTGGAACTGCTGGAGCGCCTTTTCGTGATTCTGCCCCTTTATGCAATCAATCCTGATACTGGCAGCAGGGAGTTTGCCAAAAACAAGAAACTTCACCTGACCGACCCTTTTCTGTGGAATCTTTGCGAGGAGTGGTGCCTTCAAAAAATTGAGCGGAAAACAGACGTGCTGGCAGAAGCGTGCCTCGCCTACCACATTGCGAGACACTTAACGGCAAAATACAGGGCAAGACGGCTGAGCGAGCGCGTGGCATACTGGAGAAATGGGCACGAGGTTGATGTTGTTGCGCAGTCAAAGGACGGGCTCGCCGGATTCGAAATGAAATGGAGCGACAAGAAAACAGCATTCCCATACAAGGTTGGGCCTGTGAAAAACGTTACCTACATTTCCAGGAGCTATTTCAACGAAAGAAACCCAGCGGTTGTGCCGCTGGCCATTTTTCTGGCGATGCTGTGATCATGCCTCTGCCAAATCCTTATCGATAATCGCAGGCACGTCATCCTCATCAATGTCAAGGTTCAAATCTGCAATCGCAGTGAGCGCAACGTCAATGGCAACCTTCCTGTGCACTTCTTTCTCGAATGCGAACGGCAGGATTTTCGAGCGTGTTGGCTCGATTGAATTTGCAATCGCCTTTGCCGCATTTGCCTTCATGTTCTGGGTGATTTTCGGCGCCCTGGCGCTCAGCACACCCCTGAAAATGCCTGGAAATGCAAGCACATTATTCACCTGGTTGTGGAAATCGCTCCTGCCAGTGCCCACGATGCACTTGACGGAGTCAAGCTCAGAGGGCTTTATCTCCGGCTCCGGGTTTGAGAGGGCAAGGATGATGGGATCCTCAGCCATGGATTTAACCTGCGCAATGGTCAATTTTCCCTTGCCTGATAAACCGATGAATATGTCAGCGCCGTCTAGGGCAGACGAATAATCAGAAATATTCTTTTTGTTTGTGAATTCAAGCAATTTTTTCTTGTGAGGCTCAAGCTCTTTGCGCGCCTTGCTTAGGACACCATCACTGTCACAGAGAATGATGTTTGCATTTGGCGAGGTGGAATTGATTAATTTTGAGGTGGCAGACCCTGCCGCGCCTGCGCCCAATATGACAATTTTTGTTTCGTCAAATTTTTTCTCCACCAGCCCCAGCCCGTTAAACAGGGCAGCCACAATCACGATGGCAGTGCCATCCTGGTCGTCATGGAAAACTGGGATTGCAAGCGAGGCAGAAAGCTCATCATACAGCTCAAAGCATTTCGGGCTTTCAATGTCCTCCAGGTTAATGCCTCCGAGGATTGGGACGAGCGAGCGCGCAATGAACTCAATTTCCTCCTTTTTCTTTGTGGCAACGCAGATTGGGAGGGCATTGACATTGCCGAATTCCTTGAAAAGCACAGACTTGCCTTCCATCACGGGGAGGGCAGCCTCGGGCCCGATGTCGCCCAACCCCAACACGCGCGTGCCGTCGGTGATTATGGCAATCGTGTTCCACTTGCCGGTGTAATCATAGGCAAGCTTCCTATCCCTGGCAATGGCTTCGGAAACCTTGGCAACCCCCGGGGTGTAGGCGAGTGCAAGCGTCTCGTTGTCGCTGCATTTCGCCTTTGCGAGCATTGAAAGCTTGCCTCTCAGCTTCTTGTGAAATTCAATGGGGTCCATGAAATCAGTCTCGGGTTTCGAGTTTTCAGTCTTGGGTATCGGGTCAAGGAATAAGGAACTAATTTTATCAACTACATCTGAATGGACGACATTTTCGTCACGGTCAGCGTTGAGCACAGCCCACCTTGAGGAGCCGAACCGCTTCATTGCAAGCTTCAGGTAGCGGCTGCGCACGCTCTCAAGGAAAACAGCATCGCTTTCAAACCTGTCAAGCGACTTTTGTTTCTGCTTGCGCTCCATTGCCTTCCTGGCAGGCAGGTCCAGCAGGACGGCCAGATCCGGCTTTATGAAATCAAGCTTCGAGATTAAATCCGTGCATGTTTTGGTTCCCAGGTGCTCGCCCTGGTAGGCGATGGTTGAAAATACATACCTGTCAAGGATGACGATTTTCCCTTGCATGAACTCTGAGCGGATGTCCTTCTGCTCGTTTGCGATGTCTGCGAGAAACAGGAGAAACTGGCTCTTGGCATCCAACTCAGAGGCGCCCTCAAGGTATTTGTGCAGCTCGCGGAAATTGCCTGTGGGGTATTTGTGCAGCACAACCTCTGCCGCGCCGGCTTTACCCTTGAGATAATCGCGGCACATGCCAACTTGCGTTTCCTTGCCACTGCCGTCTATGCCTTCAAATACGATTAGCATTAAATCAGTGAGTGTATATTGATTGAAAACGAATAAAAAACAGGCGCTTGCAGATGCCTAGGAGGTTTTATATCCAAACTTTCTGTCATATTCCTTATGGTCAAGCACTTCAAGGACAATTGCAAAGAGATTTACCCTGTCACCTTCTTTTGATTGAAGCTTGGTGAACTCGCTGTTGAATGCGCTGGCGCGCATAGCTCTCGCGCTGTTGCGCTCGATTAAATTCAGCGGAAAGCCTTAATTCGTGCATAGGGAACAATTTCTGCTAGCATTATCAGATTGGCTTCATCACGTTCCATTTTTTCAGGGCGGCTGCCAATTCCCTGTGCTTTTTCGCATATTCCGAAAGGGAAATGCCTTCCTTATACGCATCAATTGCCTGCATGGCAGCGCGCGCGCCTGCCTCTATTCCCATGGGATGACCCTGGGTGCCGCCGCCCAACTGCAAAACTAGGTCGGTGGTGCCATAGATGCCAAACACTTCCGGCAACAGGCCGGGGTGCAATCCGCCTGAGGCAACCGGGAGCATTGGCTTGATTTTGCCCCATTTCTGCGGCATCCGCAGCCCGGAAATTTCGCCAACGCCATCAGCTCCAGCCAGTATCATTTCCTTGGTGGCAACGATTTCCCGTTGGCTTCCGGTCAATTTGCCCACCACTGTGCCTATGTGAAGCTGGTCAACACCCATCAATCTCATCAATTTCGCAAGGAAGAGCATGGACATTCCATGCGACTCATTGCGGGTGAACATGGCGTGCATTGCCCTGTGACCGTGGATTGCCATCTTGTAATCCCTTGCGATATTGCATGCCGTCTGGACTGCGGTGAACCCGGAGACCACCACATCTATCATGAAATATTTGAACCCGTTGTCGTGGACAAGTTTGATTCTGCGCTCAAGCTCCCTCAAATCAGGGGAAGTCACGTTCAAAAACGCATCCTTCACATTGCCGGTTTCCTTTTCTGCCTTGTCCCTGAATTTTGCAACCCATTTAACTCTCTCATCAAACTGGTTGAATTTCTGGTCCGTGAGGTTTTCATCATCCTTCACGCAGTCCATGCCGCCTTTCCAGATGGCATAGGCGACCTTTTCTGCATGCTCCCGCGCAGTATACCCTAACTTAGGTTTTGGGACAACTGAGGTGATGGGGCCTGATTTCTTTTTGAATATTTTTTTTATTGCATCTTTCCCATAAACAGGGCCTTTGAATGAGTTGACAAATTCCGATGGCAGCTCGGCATCCTGCAAACGCAGGGAATCAAGCGCTTTCATCCCGAAGATATTTCCCCCGATGGCAGACATGAGCGCTGGCACCGAGCCATTTTCAAAAATTATTGGCGGATAGGCGACTTCCACTGTGCGCGAATCATATTTGTAAGCGTAGGCTTTCACTTTGGGAAGGAGCCTGGGCAGCTTTGTGAGCGTGGTCCAGGTGCCTGAGGAGCTCTCGCTGGCAATCCTGCCGATGGCAGCCTCGCTTGAGATTCCCCCGGCAGCCCTGTAGCGGAAAAGGGCAATGAGGTCGCCTTTCTTTTTGATGTAATGTCTATTGATGAATTCGTTATACCAGTCAGATGCCATGATAGCAATTGAGAATTGCCAATTAAAAAAGATAATAGTAAAGTAGATAAGCCAGTTCAATCCCGCATTAATGTGCCTGCGGTTGACGCCTACACTGACTTTGACCAACACCACCATTTGGTCTTACACCCTGCTGCTGCATATGTGGCGGCGTTCCTTTTCCGCTGCTTTCTTCTCTTTCTTTCTCTGCCTTTGATAGCAACTTCGTCAAGGCATAACCCAGCATACGTTGTATATTCCCCATGTTAATATCGCTATGTGGCTCGAGTTCACCCGCCGCGCGAGACATGGGACCCAAGACGTCGCTAGCCACACTTCGTATCATTTCCGCTGTTATTTTTGGGTCTGTGAACTACCACCCGCTAAAGCAGGTGGCGTCTTCTTTCAACGACGTTGCCACTGCAACATCTCCGGAAGCGTTACTTCCCGTCGTCCCGACGGTAGCTCTTGTGAGTATCAGATTTTCCGAAGAGCCTCTCTCGCTGATGCGGGAGACCCTGCACAATGTGCAGGGTATGAAGGCTCATTCGGAAAATTATCGTGAAGTTGGCGCTTGGCATTCATCCCCGCCCGAAGGG
>MNVF01000029.1 GCA_001871535.1 Candidatus Micrarchaeota archaeon CG1_02_49_24 | reverse complement strand
CGATTGAATGCGCCTGCGGGCGCATAGCTCTCGCAAACTCTTGTTTGCTCAATGCCATGCCAGGGCAGTTTACTACCCTGGTCGCTCCAAAATTTCAAGGGTGAATGCCAATTCACTCCGCGAGAATTTGCAAGCTTTGCTTGCGAGATTTTCGCTATTAAGCGAAAACTGATTTTCGAATGAGCCTCATACCGCCCAGCTTGCGGGCGGTTTGAATCGACCTGCTGGTCGATAGCTCAACAGCAGAGCTGTTGATGGCTCTTCGAAAAATCTGATTGGAAAAAGAAGTTAAAAAAGAAATAAGGAAACTTCAGGACGCTTTGGTAGCGGCAGTCTCAAGTTCTATTGGGGTTGCGATTTTTCGTAGAGATTGTTCATTATCCAGTTAACTACCGACCTGCGTTTTAGCTACCATCGTAAGGCTTGATATGCCGCATGTACATTAGATTGTAAATAAGGGAGTCTACATCATTCGGCTTCCAAATGCCCATTGAATTGGCTGCTTTCCGTAGAGCAATAGTAAAATCACCGCCATCTTGTTTATGGATTTTTCTTGCTTTATCAATCAATACCTGCAAGTCAAGTATTTGTTTCTGAACTACATCGAACATTACCTTCCCATCCCTTACATCCAGAGTTGCACTCTCCAATTGGGTTCTTAATTGTTCGGTCTGCACGCTCTGTCTATGCCAACCCCAGCAGCCCACACCAGTTGCGACGCCACCCAAGGCAATGGATGTCATAAGAGCAGCTGCGCTAACTGTCCGTTTCCAAAAGGGGGTTTTCCTCAATCTAATGGTAATAGGTGATGGCACTTGTTTCTGCATAACAAGAGTTCCACCACGTTGCATAATTGTTTTCGATCTCATTTCATCCACCACTATGTGGATTTGCAGGGATAGACATATTTAAAGTTATCATTTATGGAGATTAGGAGATTTAAGTAGATTGCGCTACTGCCTTTACAGCCACCTTTCCACCGGCAGCCTCAATCTTTGCCTTTGCGCCTTCTGAGATGAAATCAGCTTCGAGAGCTATGGGGCTGATGATTTTGCCTGAGCCTAGCACCTTGCCATCAAATTTCACCATATAGGCATTGCCCTCCTTCTGGTATTTGCCAAGGCGGATGCCATTCTCTATCTCATAGAGGTTGAGGGTGGTGATTTCGCGCTTGCGCTTGGGAACAAAGCCGTGCCTGCCGAAGTGGTCTGGCTCATAGCGGATAATCCAACTCCATTTGTGCTTGTGGGCGCCTGCCATGCCCACGCCGCCCCTGCAGCCTGCGCCCCTGCCGTGCTCTGCCTTGCCCCTGCCGCAGGAACGGGTGCCGAGATGTTTCTTCTTTTTCTTGCCCTTGATTCTTTTTGCCATGAAAATCACTACCTTATATTGAAGTATAACACTAACAAACAGAAGTATATATTTATTGGGATACATGTATTTAAAAGTGATTTGGATGGAATTTTTGGCAATAGATGGGGCAATCGGCGAAGGAGGCGGCCAGATATTACGGACATCGCTGACGCTTTCAGCGCTCCTTGGGAAGCCTGTTAAAATCACCAACATCAGGGCAGGCAGGCAGCAGCCAGGGCTCAAGAGGCAGCACCTGACAGCGATTCAGGCGCTGGCGAAAATCACCGATGCAGATGTATCCGGGGCAACTGAGGGAAGCCAGTCAATCAGCTTTTGCCCGAAAAAAATCAAGCATGGCGAGTTTGAGTTTGACATCGGCTCGGCTGGCTCAACGATGCTTGTTTTTCAGGCAGTGCTGCCTGTGCTTTTGTCAGCAGAAAAGGAGAGCAGGGTGACATTGATCGGGGGCACCCATGTGCCATTTGCGCCCACCTTTGATTATGTGAAAAGCGTATTCTTACCAACGCTCGGCATTGATACCGAATTAGAGATGAAACGACCCGGATTTTACCCCAAAGGCGGCGGTGTGGTAGAAGCAAGGATAGCGCCAATAAACCTTGCCGGGGTAAAACTTCGCATTGGCAGCAACAAGGGTCCGGCCAAGGCACGCATCACCTCAGCAAATCTGCCTGATGAAGTTGTAAGAAGGGAATGGCAGACATTGCTGTCGGCAAAAATCAATGATGTTGAAATCACACGGATAGAGGCTGATTCACTAGGCAATGCAATTCTGGTTTATTCTGGAAGCACCGGAAGCTCGAATTTAGGGAAAATAGGCTACAAGGCTGAGGATGTGGCAAAAGATTGTGTCGAAACATTTGAGAAATACTGCGCAAATAATGCAAACGTTGACCCTTATTTGGCTGACCAGTTGCTGGTTTACAAATACCTTGCTGAACCGGATGCGGCCGAGTTGAATCCTGTTGAGAAAATAAAGCATTATGAAACAAATGAATCAATAATTAAGCTGTTTTTGGAAAAATGAGCAGGGGGAGTAACATGGGCGAAACAACAAGAAAACTTTCATTCCTTGATAGGTATCTTACGTTATGGATTTTCCTGGCAATGGCAATCGGGCTGTCCTTGGGCTATTTTTTCCCGGATTTCGGGCTGCTTATAAGCAATCTCCGGATAGGCACGACAAGCATTCCCATCGCAATCGGCCTGATTGTGATGATGTACCCCCCGCTGGCAAAGGTAAGATACGAAAAACTGGCGGACATATTCAAGAACCACCCTAAAACCGTCGCGCTTTCAGTTGTTCAGAACTGGATTGCCGGCCCCATTCTCATGTTTGCCCTTGCAGTCATTTTCCTGCGGGACAAACCTGAATACATGATTGGGCTCATAATGATAGGCTTGGCAAGATGCATCGCAATGGTGCTTGTCTGGAACGAGCTCGCCAGGGGCCACACAGACTATGCCGCAGGCCTTGTTGCCATGAACAGCATTTTCCAGATAATCTTCTACAGCATCTACGCCTGGTTCTTCATCACTTTTCTTCTTCCCCTCTTCGGCCTTGCCGGGAGTGTTGTTAATGTGAGCGTTTGGCAGATTGCAGAAAGCGTGCTTATCTATCTTGGGATACCGTTTTTTGCAGGCATGCTGACCCGTTGGCAGTTGGTGAAAAGCAAGGGCGAGGCATGGTATCACGAGAAGTTCTTGCCGAAAATATCGCCAATAACGCTAATTGCGCTGCTGTTCACCATCATCGTCATGTTCAGCCTGAAGGGAAGCCTAATCCTGCAGATTCCTTTTGATGTTGCCCGCATTGCGGTTCCACTTCTTCTCTATTTTGTAATAATGTTCCTCGCCAGCTTTTACATGTCATTCAGGCTTGGCGAGGATTACCCTCGCACAGCCACATTGTCATTGACTGCGGCAAGCAATAATTTCGAGCTTGCCATAGCAGTTGCAGTAGCTGTTTTCGGGATTGACTCGGGCGAGGCTTTTGTGGCAGTAATCGGGCCGCTTGTTGAGGTGCCGGCTCTCATCGGCCTTGTTGATGTTTCATTATGGCTTCGCGGAAGGCTGTTCTATCAAACGGCATAGCGAAAGACATAGGTGGTGCTTTCTTGCCGGGCCCGCATCAGACCGGCCGATGTGTGCGCGTTGCTTAGCCAGGCCGCCAAAAGACATCTCGTTTCCCAGGAAATGCAGTGGCTACTCTCCAAGTTTTCTGCACTGCTTGGCTGCTTCTTCAACCAGAAATAGGGTAAATGGCTTATGGTCGTCTTTGTTTCCTGAAGCCTGCGTTTGCATATATGTGCTGCGCCTTCTGAGTGGTATGTTCGTAAACGGGAAGCCATTCAGCTGCAGTATATAATTCATGAGCAGCCTCGCCATCCTGCCGTTCCCATCTGCGAATGGATGGATTGTTGTGAACTTGGTATGGAATTTTGCCGCAAGCTCAACCGGATGGATAAGCCCGGCATTTATCCCATGCCACCCAATGAGCTCGCGCATCAGGCCAAAGACCTCTGAATGGTGCGGAAATACATGCGAAGAGCCGCGAATCATGACATTTACCGGCCTCCAAATGCCCCTATATTGTTCATAGCCTTCTATTTTTGAAAGGAGGACGTAGTGGAAACGAAGTATCATTTCCTCAGTTATCTCTTCACGCTTTGCAAGGAATTTTTCATAAAGCGATAGGCATTTGTCAAGGTTAATGGCTTCCTGCGCTTCCCTTCCAGTGCCAGTAACTACGATACCTTGCGTTTCAAGGCGCTTGGCTCTAGCCTGTCCCTCTAGAACCTGCTTTGTGAGTGCATAATCCAGCGTAGATCCCTCAATAGCATTTGAATCGCTGATGAACGTTATCCGTTCCCTTCTGGTGAATTCGGCTTTTTGTTGAGGGCTCAGTGAGTTTAGGAACTTTTCCTTGTTTTTTATTTCCAGTTCAAGTTTTATTGCCATATTCCTGGTTACGAATTCCGTGTATGGCGGCGTGATTCCTTGCACACCAAGGGTTTCCAACCGCTTAGCAAACTCCGGATATATTTTCTTCAGCTCTTCAGAACCAGGGATAGAATTGCCATGATAGACGCTCTCCTTTTTCCATTTCTTGCCATGCTTTACGGATTCCTCCAGGTAGTAATACACTCTTCCCTTTACTTTCCTCTTGACAATCCTGGCCATGTTAGTTATCACTGAAATGAAGTATATATGGTTTTCGGTGATAACCCGTTATCACTGGTTTTGGCATTCCCCAGTTTCAGGTGATAACGCATGCTAACTCGTCATTAGCATGCATCAGGCCGTCCGCTGTTTAAGCTTTGAGGAATTCATCCATCACAACCGTGGCATACCCTGACTTAGGCAGGGAGAACCTGAAGGTGTTTTCTTTTTCATCATAGGCAAAATCCTTTATCGGCATGAACATGGTGCGCAATGAGCCGGAGGAGCTGAATTCTGGGATTTTTTTGATTTTGAAATCCTCTTTTGAAATGCCAGCCTCGGCAAGCAGTTCTTTTTCAAATTCGTTTAATTCCGAATCATAGCCGATTACGTTGCAGGCAAGCCAGCCATTCTCTTCATCGTTTGATTTCTTCCCAAGGTCAGGAAAACCATAATCGTTGGTTCCGCAGACTAATTCGTTTTCCTTTGGCTCCAAATCATTGTCATGCAACCTCATTGAAACATATTGGTTGAACAGGTGCGATTGAGATGCATGGACGAGCATCATGCCGAGCTTGCGGGGCAGCCTCCTCAATGCGCCTATGAAATCCCTCTGCTTGTCTGCAAGATAATCGAGCATGCATCGTTCATAACGCAAATGTGTTGGAAACGCATTGAGAGCTTTGACATAATCCCTGGTTTGCAAAAGCTCCCTGCGCAACCCGGCGCTTTCGTCTTCTTCCCCACCGCATAAATATTCAAACACAGCATCCTCAAACAGCCCTTTCAGGATGAAATAGCCGGTTTTGTGGGTGTTGTTCCTGCTGCCAAAGCGCTGGGGGCCGAAATAGTTGATTGACTTTCCCCCCAATTCCTGCCAGATACGCTCAACTTTTTTTCCATCGCATTTTCCTTCAACTTTAATGGTAAACCTGTTTCCCAGGTGGTCGCCCAAAGAAAGCGGCTTGTTTGAGTAATAACTGCCCAGGATTTCGATATCTGTAATTGAGATATTCGCGAGCTGCTCTTTTTTGCAATCAAAGCAGGAAACAAGCTGGGTGGCGAGGGCAACCTTGTCCTTGGTGCCTGTGAATGAGAAGCGCTTTTTCCCTATATGCAGGCGCCCGGCGAGCATCTTCAGGGCGCGGTCTGTGGAATAATTCCTTTTTTGAAGGGCGATATGCAGGTATTTTTGAGAGGGGGGTGAATCGGCTTGGGTGAACGGCTTATTGATTTCAATAATTTTTCCATCTGATGAGATTTCCTCCACAATGAATGACTCAGGGGTGGATTTAAGGGTGCCATTAAGCTTTTCTGACTTTGACAAAAATGCAAGCTCCATGATTGTTGTTTTAATATCGAGTTTATTTGAACCAGCGGTATCGCACAAAGTGGTAATAAATGAAAATGTTAATAAATAGTGGGGGCATAATATAGCAATATGAAACAAATGCGTTATTATGGATTTTATTTCCCAAGGGAAATTTTTGCAGATAACAGGCCATTCTTTAGATACTGCTTAGCCGAACCACAATATGGCAGTTCTGTTGGAGTATCAAAAGACGATGCAAAAGGACAATTAACCTTCCTTGAGAGATTTCCCCCGGGTGTTGAACACAGGCGATTATCTGCACATGAGGTGACTGTTTGTCAGATAGATAATCCAACTTGGGAAAAGAAAGGCAAACTTGTTGTTCCTCAAGGTTCTTTGAGAACGGTTATGACACTGGATTTTGGCCAGGAAATTAGAAGGATATGCGAAGGGGAAGCAAGCGAACCAGCGAGCCTGGATAAACCAGATGCAAGAGCAACTCTAAATGCGCATTTGGAATTATGTTTTGACCCGTCAGAGTATGATAAAACTGGAACGCCCTCTTATTCGTTTGATATATGTACATCTCACATAACCCCGCAAGAGCCGAAAGAATTTCATATCAGGAGTTATGTTACGGTTGATGGAGAGCTTGGCTCCCAAGGGATGGAAGTTGCTAAAGCTGCGTTCAAATTAGGGGCTGATGGAAAAACACCTATAAAATTCAGCCATTTGATTTTTACAAAAATTGGATGATTTCGATGCTACAGGTAAGGACTCAGCAATGGTATGCCGATGCACAAAGGCATGCGAACGCGCTTGCAGCAAGATTCCATGGGCAATCAGCAGAAAGGAGAATAGACGTTTTTGTGGAGATGCACGGATGGGTTACAAGACAGGCTGAAGCAAGGATGGGAAGCAGAAACAATAGGACTTTCTTGGAAGCCGGCAGGGACGCGTTCACTATTTTGAGAATGGCAACGTCCATAGGCGAGGCAATAAAAATCGTTTTTGAGGCGCTCTCCGGGGCGGTTTGCTATGACCACTTAACCCATGATATGCGGCAGGATACATATTCTGGAATGGGCGCATATAGATATACAGAGTTCTGACAATGGCTGGCTGCCGCCTGCTTTTGAGACGACCAGTGGCACAGTCGGGCCAAAAAGAGCGTTGGATGCATTGTTAACGTATGTGGTGCTGGAGCCGTTTCCTTTGTTATTCCCAAAGGAAGCCGCAGAATATCCATCTGCGAGTGAACGGGAAAGATTGGCACTAGGCATTGCCGCCAGGGGGATTCGCTCTCCTGTGGAATTCTTTGGGGCAGCTGCCAGCATGGATGACCCAACAGTATTGCGCGTTGCCTATAATGCATATGCAATCAGTGGGGGGATGCAGTCACAGGATGTATGCGCTGCATTTGTCGAGGCACTCCTGGCACAGAGAAAGATGACGCCAAAACGGGCGCTTGACATTGCAAAGACAGCTGCGAAAGAAGCCCTGGGGAGCAGATATGACGAAAACTGGTTCGATGGGCACCCGTAATTCGGCATAAGAAACCTGCTTTCATTCCCTGTGCTTTATTAGGTCTTTCCGCCCTGCTCTTTCTGCCGCTGCGCATAGGCTTCGGCATTGCATTTGGGCGAGATGCATTTTGTGAATTCGCTGCCCTTCCCATTGAACCCTGAGATTACCACTTCGGGCAGGCCGCAGCGCTTGCAGGCTGATTTTGCCGAGCGCACCCTGGCGCCCTTGGGCAGCGGGAAGCTGTTCCTGCAGTTGGGGTAGTTGGTACAGCCGATGAATTGGGTGCCCCTCGACCTCAATTCGATGATTTTCAGGAGGCCATTGCTGCAGGCAGGGCACTTGCCCAGGTGGCTTTCCTCGCTCTTCTGGTTCATGATGGTAGAAGCGAGCTCTGAGCCTATGGCCTGCTCGTGCTCCCTGAAGGATTGGAGGATTTCAATGAGCAGCTGCTTGCCGGTATTGATAATCTTCTCCCTGTCAACCGAACCTTCGGTTATCCTGTCAAGCTCTGCCTCAATGTCCCGGGTCATCTGCTCATCCAGGATTTTTGGGCAATGCTTTTCGAGCACCGATGCGACGCTCATGCCCAGGTCGGTGACCTTGAGGCTTTTGCCGCGCACATAGCCGCGATCGTGCAATATGTCGATTATCATGCTGCGCGTGGATTTGGTGCCCAGCCCGAGCTTTTCAAGCTCAGAGATGAGCGATGCCGGCGTGTAGCGCTTGGGCGGTTTGGTCATCTTTGCAAGCGATTGCACATCTGTGAAACTTATTGGCTGGCCCTGGGTGAATCCTGAGAGATATTTCTCTTCATATTTAAGGAATGGCGCATAGATGGCAAACCAACCCTTGTAGGTGGTGTGGGTTGCGCTTGCGATGAACCGCTCGCCCGAGCAGTTTACCGCAACCTTGTTGTTCTCGCGCTCTGCCCATTCTGAGAAAGTGGCGAGGAAGCGGCGGGCTATCAAATCGTATAGCTTTGCCTGGTCTGAGTCAATGCCCTTAGGGGCTATGCCAGTAGGATAGATTGCCGGGTGGGCCGGGTCGGTCTTCTGGCCGTTATGGGGCCGGGTGCGGTTCTGGGAAATCAGCATGCTTGCGTATTCTGAGTAAGCCGGCTGGTGGGAGAGGTCGCTGATTATGTTGCGCGTGTTGAGCGTTGGCGGCAACTGCTGGGAGGAGGTCCTTGGATAGGAGATATAGCTCTGCTCATAGAGCGATTGGGCGACCCGGAGGGTTTTTGAGGGCGGGAAATGGAAGGTGCTGAACGATTCCAATTGGAGTGAGGTAAGGTCGAATGGAAATAGGGGTGGGATTTTTTTCTGTGCGGTTTCAACCGATTCGACGATTCCGCCCTGTTTGACAATGGCTACGAGCCGCAGGGCCTCTGCCTCTGCTGAGAGCTTGCCCTTTTCATAGAAGAATTCGACTGCTGCCTCAGCTGGGCCGTAGAATGCCACCACTTCCCAATAGGGGGTGGACACAAATGCCCTGATTTCCCGCTCCTTTACCACCATGAGATGGAGGGTTGGGCCCTGCACCCGACCGATGCTCAATATGGAATACATGCCGCCCGTGCGAATGGCCTGCATGAGCGCGCGGGAGAGGTTTATTCCATAATACCAGTCAAGGATGTGGCGGGATTCGCCTGCGAAAATGTTGCCGTAGTCCA
The DNA here is from genome assembly GCA_001871535.1 of Candidatus Micrarchaeota archaeon CG1_02_49_24. Lineage (GTDB taxonomy): Archaea > Micrarchaeota > Micrarchaeia > Anstonellales > UBA8471 > UBA8471. The sequence continues at coordinate 978 of MNVF01000029.1, read as the reverse complement.
ATTGGGGGCTGAGCGTGGCATAGGCCTCAAGCAGGTCGGTCTTGGTAAGGGCCGAGAACTTCATCCTCCTGCCTTTTTCAGAGCCACAGAGGTATTTCAGGATGTTGTAGCCGATTAAACTACCCTCAATATCATAGTCGCAGGCGACTATGAAATCATTGGACTGCTTCCCAAGGAAACGGAGCGATTCCGCATAATCCTTGGTGAATGCCGCCTTTTTGTTGACCTTGTAAGATTCAACCCAGCCGATGTCAAATGAGGGATAGCCGCTGTTCTTTTTCTTTTCAGTGAGTGTCAGGATGTGACCCACTGCAGGGGCAACGCACATGCGCTTGCCGTCGCGGGTGATTATAAAATAGGAAACTGGGCCGGCATAGCGCTTCTTTGCAACAGTTGAGTCTGAGAGGGCATAGGCAACTTTTTCTGCAACGCTGGGCTTCTCAGTGACGATGAGCGCATCATAATGGGTTTCGGGTTTCGAGTCTCGGGAACTAGTGCTCGAAACTCGCTCCGACATGTCACCGGAACCCGAAACAGTAATGGCCTGGGGTTCAAAGTTTGCGGCAGAGGATTTGGCAGTTGCCTTGGGCTTTGTGGTTTTTCTTTTTTCTTTTGGCATTATTGATGCATCATTTTTCAATTTAGGCATAAAATCAGTGAACAAATAGTGTTATTTTCACTTGCTTGTTTCCGCTTTTCAGTTTAATAAATAATGGTATTTTTAAATAGCTACGTCGGAGGGGGTTTTTTCTGAACGCGGGTGCGTACGCGCGGGCGTGCGCACATAATCTGATCAGATTTTGCGAAGAGCCATAGAGCATGTATCAGCATGCGAGAGCTATCGCAAACAACAGTTTGCGAGATTTTCGCGCTAGCGAAAACTGATCGACCAGCAGGTCGATTCAACCGCCTGTGAAGCAGGTGGTATCGGAAAGTCCCGCAGGACTTTTCGAGCTATGCGCCAACTGGTGCATTCAA
>MNVF01000065.1 GCA_001871535.1 Candidatus Micrarchaeota archaeon CG1_02_49_24 | reverse complement strand
CCTTGAACGGCTGGCCGCCCTGTTTGTTTTCTCATGCGCAAACCGGACAGCCCGTTTTGGCGGTATTTTTTGCACCAGGTAAAAACCTGTTTTTTTGTGACGTTGAATTGGTTGGCTACGTCTTGTGCGCTTTTGCCTTCGCTGCGGGATAAAATGCCTAAGGCGGAGCGATATTCTCGGGAGTCGCGGGGTTTTTTGGCGAATTGTTGGAGTTCTTTTTTTTTGCTTTGTAGATAGGTTAATTCCAGATTTCATACTCATGGGCATCGCCTCAAGAGTAAATAACGATAACCTAATATATAAGACTTAGCTTAATTTAAGATAAAAATTAAAGAAGAAGAAAAAGAAATCAATTGTTTCTCTGTTTTTACCTGCTTGCCGGGTGGTATTTTATCCCCAGGAATATTATCTGGAGCCCAACTATGAGCACCACAACCGGCGGGAATGAAAATGTGGCGGCTATTATTTTCTGCTCGCTCAGGAGCCACACCAGGCCCAAAATCGCTACGAGCATGCCAAAAAAGATGATTTCTGCCCGCATCTCATTGTTTGTGTGGTTGCACGCCTCAAATATAGATTTTCTGGTATCGCTTGATTTGTGTTTTTTAGCCATAAGAATCACATATGAATAAACAGCTGTAAACTTTATAAATCTACGTTTGCACGTCGGTGTGCAAATTTTTGTCCGTCTGCGACCTCCGGTTGAATGGAATGTATTCCACCTACAGCTGCAAATGTGATCAGTTGTTGAGCCCGGTGGAATCCATAGCTTGAACACTTTGGAGCGACCGCAGCCCAGAAGTGATGCGGTGTTGGCTGCGGCGTCGGTGTCGCCAACAAGTGGCAATACGTGCGACACTCGCTCCGAAGTGTTCATCAACATGCTCTCGTCAATGAGTCTCAGAGTGAAGCGAGTATTCTACCCGTTTATGATGGGTAGCGGGGGGAGCATGTTGACATGTAATGCTTTTAATTATTAATTTTACAATTCACAATGATTCAAATCGTATATATTTCATCGGGTGAGTTGTAAAATGGTAAGCGTAACTGTCATCGGTTCAGGGTATACTGGAGGCGAACTGCTCAGATATCTCATGGGTCACGAAAAAGTCAATGAGATAACTTTAGTGACGAACACCTTTGCAGGCAAGGGCCTGGCTGAGGTTGCGCCTAAGCTCGCAAAAGTCTCGGGCAAGAAATTTACAGCCACTGGCAAGAATGTTTTCAATGATGTGGTGTTCACGGCAACGCCCCATGGAAAGGCCATGTCCCTAGCCCAGGATATATTGGATGCTGGAAGCCTGTTGGTTGACCTAAGCGCGGATTTTCGCCTCACTGCTCCTGAATTCACGAAATGGTACGGCCTGAAGCATGCCTGCCCTGCCCTTCTTGAGACGGCAGTATATGGACTGCCAGAACTTTTCCGCGACAAAATCAAGAAAGCAAAAATAATCGCGAACCCTGGCTGCTACCCGACAAGCACCCTCTTGTTGCTCTATCCACTAGTGAAGGACAAAATCATCCAATCAAATACTATCATGGTCAATTCCTGCTCAGGTACCAGCGGCGCAGGCCTGAAGATGGAACGCGCCTATCTTCACGCAGAGATGCACGACAACATGTGCCACTATGCCCTTGCCTGCCACCGCCACACGCCTGAAATGCGCCGCGCGCTGAAACTGGCAACTGGCAAGGAATTCAAGCTCTCATTCACGCCAACGCTCGTACCTTTGAGCCGCGGCATGCTTACTTCTGCCAAAGCACAGGCAAAGGAGGCAGACCCGCTCAAGGTCTTCAAACGCCACTACTCTAGGGAGCCTTTCATCCGCATTGTGCAGAACCCAGAGGTAAAGAATGTGAATTACACAAATTTCTGCGACCTCACCGGGATTTATGACAATGAATGTGGCCTGGCGGTGATGGTTTCGGCAATTGACAACCTGGGCAAGGGCGCTGCAGGCCAGGCAGTGCAGAACATGAACCTAATCAAAGGGTTTAAGGAAACCGAAGGATTGCTGGCTGTTTGATATATATGGTGCACGTGGCTACACAGATGAGAATGGATTTGCTCGTTTACAAATCACACATACTTGCCGAGGCCGTGCCCTATATCAGAAAATACCGCAGCAAAATCATGGTGATAAAAATAGGCGGCGAGGCATTCACCGAAGGCTATATTGCCAAAATATTGCAGGACGCAATCCTGCTTAATGAACTGGGCATTCACCCCGTAATTGTGCACGGCGGCGGCAAGGAAATCACTAAGGAGATGGAGCGCCGCAAGCTCGTGCCCAGATTCATCAAGGGTCTGAGGGTTAGCGACGCAGCGACCATAAAAGTGCTCAAGAAGGTCATGCCCCGCACAGGCGCCGAAATCACAAAGCTGGTCGGGCTGCTGGGCGGGGTTTCCAAGCAAATGCCCGGGCACAAGGGCATCCTTGAGGTGCAAAAGGTCTCGGAAGAGCTCGGCTATGTGGGCCAGGTCACCTGGGTTAATACCAAATCAGTCCTGCGCCTGCTGAAAAAGGGCATAATCCCGGTTATCACTCCGCTCGGATTCAAGGATGGCTATGTATATAATATCAATGCCGACACCGCGGCAAGCAGCATTGCCATTGCGCTCAAGGCAGAGAAAATCACGTTCATGACAAATGTTGATGGCGTGAAGAACGGCATGGAGCTGGTGCCCTCCCTCGCAATAAAAGAGGCGCGCAAACTCATCCGCAAGAAAATCATCACCGGTGGCATGATACCCAAAACCGAAGCCTGCATATTTGCAGTGAAGAATTCCTGCAAGAAGGCCCACTTGGTCAACGGCACTATTGAGCATGCGCTTTTGCTGGAGATATTCACAGACAAAGGGGTAGGGACGCAGATAACCAAAGGCTGATTCTATGGCAAGCACGTTCATTGAACTTGACAAAAAATACATTGCAAACATATACAACCGCCTGCCGATAGCCGTTGCCAGCGGAAAAGGCGCAAAGGTGTTTGATGCCGAAGGAAAGGAATACATTGACTGCATGGCAGGCATTGCCTCTGTTTCTCTAGGCCACAGCAATCCGAAAGTTTTGAAAGCTATGAAGGAGCAGGCAAAAAAAATCATGCACGTTTCAAACTGGGTCTACAATGAAAATGGTGCCACCTATGCGCAAAAGCTCGTTGAAGCCTGCGGCATTGGTGGGAAAGCATTCTTTTGCAACTCAGGGACTGAGGCAGTGGAAGCAGCGCTCAAACTGGCGCGAAAGGCGACTGGCAAATCAGGCATAATCGCAATGGAGAACGCTTTTCACGGGCGGACGATGGGTGCATTGTCGCTTACCTTTGGCGAGAAATACAAAAGACAGTTTGAGCCGCTCCTCTCAGGGGTAAAGCACGTGCCGTTCAATGACGTTGGCGCAGTTGCAAATGCCCTTGATGAAACAATCGGCGCTGTGATTGTCGAACCCATACAGGGAGAGGCTGGCGTGATTATTCCAGATGAGGCTTATTTGAAGGAATTGCGCAAGCTTTGTGATGAGAAAAAGGTGCTTCTGATATTTGATGAAATCCAAACTGGTTTCTGCCGCACTGGTGATTTCCTTTCCTGGCAGAATGAAAAATATGGTGCGAAGCCAGACATAATCTGTTTGGGGAAAGCAATTGCCAATGGCCTGCCAATGGGCGCAATGGTTGCAAACGAGGCTGTGATCGGTGCATTTTCTTTTGGCGACCATGGCACCACATTCGGAGGCAATCCATTCTGCACTGCGGTTGCAAACACCGTGCTTGAGCTTATGATTGCGAAAAAGATGGCAAAAAAAGCCGCGCGCATGGGCAAATATTTCATGAAAAAATTGAAAGAAATCCCCGACATTGAGGTTCGCGGGTGCGGGCTTCTTATTGCAATTGCCTCTCAGAATGCGCGCGAAGAATGCGAAAAATTATTGCAAAATGGCGTTTTGGCAATCCCAACTGGGCAGAGTGCAATCCGCTTCGTGCCGCCGCTTGTTATTTCAAAGGATGAGATTGACAAAGTAGTTGAATCAGTTGGAAAGGTTAGGGGATAAATCCAGTCATTTGAAAGATTAATATAGTAAGATATACTAATAAGCTCATTATTCATATAGCTGGATATACTAACGTTTGCCCGGGAAGACGGATGGATTGAGATTGTCCCGCTCTGGTTTTTTCTTTTGCAGCCAAGTGAAAAACAGGTTAGTCTTTCATCACTGGGAGCGGAACCACCTGGTTCCCTCGTATGAAATTAACCTCACCATTTTGTTCTAGGTTTATGGATCCTACCAACGCCGAAGAACTTCGTTCACCGTTTGGGTTGAAAGAAACTATTTCAACCCTAATAGATGTTGGAACAATAAATAGGGCATCCCAGCCAAAAGAATTCAATCGTAATTTAATCTGCTGACGTGGATCAACCGAAACATATCTACGGTCACCCTCATCTGCAATCCCGCTTAAAACTTTACTCGCATTCTGATATCCATTTTCTCCGAGCTATTCACGCAATTTCGATGCACCGCGTCCATTTTGAACCTCTAAAACAGGTTTATTTGTTTGGCCTGATGGCTGGTGCCGTTGCCACCGTCTCCCATCGCTGGCTCATCTTTTGGAGTTTGGCGTGCCAATTCAGTCGGTGGTCTGCCTCTGGCTGCCAGTGCTGCTACTGTCGTTGTTAAACACAACGCTGCCGCTGCAGTTAAAACAGGCCCTTTCCTTGTTGCTAATTGTTCACCCATCTCCCAACACCTCTTAAATATTAAGCGTAAACGTTCACTCGAAATAACATTATGTGGCTATCCTATTTATATTAGTTTCTGAGACTTGGGACTTGAGAAAAAGTAAACCGGTATCATCCCAACCATCACATAAACCACAAAGCACATTCCAGTCTTTTGAGTTTCGGGTTCCGGGTTTTTGAATTCGCCTGCTGGCGAATAGCTCTCCCCTTCGGGTCGATGAGTTTCGGGGTTTGGATTTTCCTGGGATTGCGGCAGCATGCTAGGCGGCTTTGGTTCAATGGTTGTGTTTGGAGTCCCTGCGCCGGGTGTTTCGTTTATCGTGGTGTTGTTTTTCACCGTGGCATTTGGGATGGGGATTGTGCTGGTGACGTTTGGCGCGGTTACATTTCCCCCAACCACTATGTAGGGTATCTCGCTGACCGAGCCGTCCTCTGTAGCCAGATAAATCGTGCCTGTCCCCAGCCTGTCAAATTTTATTGCCTTTGCCATGATAGGCGATGCCCTGCCTGTGTAATAATATTGGTTTGCGGCAATGGTCAGTGTATCCGCAGAGCCCACGAGTTTTGCAGTGAGCGCATATTCGCTGCCATTCTGTATCACAATGGGCGCTGCCGCAGATTCCAGCCCGGTCATTATGAGCGTATTTGTGCCTGGCTTTGGGTTGACGGTTACCTGCAGTTCCTTCTCTGAGAAATAGGCGGAGTTCAGCATCAGCGGGCAGATGTAATAATAGCCGCGCTCCAGCAGGTTTGAGGCCGTCACCACCCAGCTCGCCTGAACTTTCACGCCGGGTTCCATGATGAGGTAGCGCTCCTGTCCGCCATTCATATACAGAAGTGTCCTGCCATCCATATCCTTGCAGGGCGCCAGCACCAGCTTCTCAACCCCATAGGTTTTCGGAGTGTATGAAAACGTAATCAATGCCTTTTCCCCAGCCGAAAGCTCTGAAGTGCTTATGGTCAATTCATAATCCTTCACTGGCAGGCGTTCGCTGCTCGCAATCACCTGCACCTCGCTTACGGTAGAGCTCATCTCGTTGCCTGTGCGTCCCCAGTTTATTTCAGAGCCGGGCCTCACATATACAAACATGCTTCCATAGCCGTTCCACTCTGTCTCAGGCCCTTCGAAATAGCGTATATGGGTGGCATCCACGCTTCCGAGCTCCAGCCAGGTTGGGTCGGCAGCAGCCCATTTGCCGCCAATATAGGTTTCAGCCCAGGCATGGCCCTGCCAATTGCCCATTAGGTCCGAATAGGTTATCCCGGTCACATATCTTGTAGGAATGCCAATGGAGCGGGTGAGCGCCATAAACAGGTTTGCGAACTCAACGCACACTCCTTTTCTGTTGTTATAAACCCAGACCGCGCTTTTCTCCTGTCCGCCAACCGATAGGTCATAACGTGTCCTGTTGTGCACCCATATCATGAGCTTTGCCACTCTCTCAAAGTCAGAGTTTGAGTTGTTGGCGACTTTCCCGGCAATTCCCTGGAACAAGCTGCCGGATTCAACCAGTTCGCTTGGCTTTGTGTAGAGGGTGCGCTCGCTGGCATCAAGCTGGCTGAATTGCGCAGTGAGCATATCAGTTGATTTTGATTTGATGGTCTCCTGGAAACTGTAGGAATAGGGATTGCCGGGTGCATATTCCCTGATATAGGCAGACCTGCCGTATGAAGAGGCCGTGGCCGTCGCACCCGTGAGGGAAGCCTTCTGGAGGCTGTCGTCCCTTGCTATGCTTATGTTTATCTCAAGGTCCTTGAATGTTGGCCCGCCTGCTGATATGGTGCCCTGGTGCTCGCACACAATGGTCATTTCCTCTATTGATTTCGCGTTGAGCGATGCAAGAAGGGGCGTGATGGCAATTAGGGTAAGGAGTGCGATTGCAAATAACAAGCGGTGATTAAGCATTTCCCCCATCTTATATAAATAGAATAAAAAATATAAAAAAGGTTGGTATCCTGGATTAGGTGTAGCTCGGCGTTCAGCTAGGTTCGGAGCCTACTACTCCTCGTCGTCCTCATCCCAGTCTTCATCCCAGTCTTCATCCTCTTCATCGTCGTCTTCATCCTCAAAGTTCTCGGTCTCGCCTAGTTGCATGATTTCACCTCTGTAGAAAAATATGAACTCCCTTTAGGGGAGAGTTAATTATAAACTGGCATAAATATTTAAAGCTAACATGAGGATGGGCTGGCCAAATAGGAAGTATAAAAAAAAGGATAAAAAAAGAAAGATGTCCATCTCTGAACTTGTCTCATCTTTCCTTTCCCGCTTTCTAACAGCTAGACAAGCTTCTCGAAGTCCTTCATCTTCCTGTCCGCAATCTCTCCGACTGCGTCCTTCAGGCCCCAGCCGATGGCAATGGCGCCTCCAAGCCCAAGGGAAATCACCACTGCGGTTACCGCTAGGTTGAAGGTTGATTTCAACAGGCTCACGTCTGCGCTCGGCAGCAGCTGGGGTATTGCAATGACTACTCCATTGTAGACTATGAATACCTCCACTACCACTCCGATAAGGTTTGCAAACGCCACGTCTTTTGATGCCTTTATCTTGTTGGTTATGAACTCGGCAGCCATCATGGTGATGATGAGGACTACTGCGCCAGGCACCAAGCCAAGCGAGATATATGTCAGCGCTGCCTTGCTGAACTCCATGAGGAACGGTATCTGGGCAATATTGGCAGCAACGCCAAGGGCCAGCACCATTACGGAGATTTTGATTATGGCAGACGAAACAGATGTTATAGACATGCCTAAAAGGGCATTATGCAGGTTTTGTTTCTTGATTTCCTCCTCGAGCTTGATTGTCTTCAGGAAGTGCTCCCATACCTTGACAATCAGGTTACCAATGACATAGCCGATGCCGAGCACAACTATTGTCACAATGAGAGTCGCAGCGCCAACAACAAAATTGACCGCCGCATCTCCAAGCCCTCCGATAACCCTCTGTGTCAGCAATTCTACTGTTTCCACCATTTCATCTCCTCCCGAGGGAACCTGAAGAATAATGGTCTTGAGTCTCCAGTCTTGGGTCTCGGATATCTAGACTCTGAACCCTGGACTCTAGACCTTTAGGGTTTCTAGACTCTGGACTCCAGACTGTTCTGGTTCCCTTACGTTAACCCTCCACTTAGGAGTGTATTAGCCTAACAGATAATCTAACAAAGATGAGATTTAAATAACTTACCTAAGCAGATTCGGCGGCGGGTGGTAATAGATGTCTTCTTCCTTTGGCTTGTCCATCTCCGCTCCTGCGAGAATAGGCTTGTGCTGCAATTTTGTATAGATTGCAATTGTTTCTATTTTGTCGCAGAATGACGGGTCAATTCTGGCGCCCATGATGACGTTCGCCTGGTTGTCCACTCCCTTGGTTACGCCTGCCACAACGTCGTTAGAATCAGCTATTGTCAGGTCAGTGCCTCCGGTTATGTGCACGAGGATGTTCTTGGCGCCCGTCATATCAATGTCAAGCAGCTTGTTTTTGCGTGTGCTTTCTGTTACTGCAGCCACCTTGTCAATGCCCTTGCCATCTCCGACAGAAATCATGCCGATGCCTCCGTTCTCCATAATGGAGCGCACATCTGCATAATCCAGGTTTACCAGTGAAGGCGTCAGGATTGTTGCTGCTATGCCCCCGATTGCCCTTGCAACTATCTCATCGGCCACCCGGAATGCGTCATTTATTGGCAGACCAGGCACGTATTCAAGGAGCTTGTTGTTGTCAAGTATGATTATGGTGTCCACTTCCTTTTGCAATTTCTCAATCCAGATGAGCGCCTTCTTCAGTCTCACGCGCTCAAGCTTGAACGGATAGGTGACGAATGCCACAACCACAGTGCCGCTCTCTTTTGCAATTCTTGCGATAATCGGGGCCGCGCCAGTGCCAGTTCCACCGCCCATCCCGGCAACTATGAATACCAGGTTGGCATCGCCTATTGCCTGGGCAATAAGGGGTTTTGATATTTCAGCAGCCTTCATTGCAATCTCAGGGTCGCCGCCTGCTCCAAGACCTTTTGTAATCTCTCTGCCGATGAGCACGCGCTGGACTCCGTCTGCCATCAATTTTAGGTGTTTGTTATCCGTATTTATCGCAATGAGTTTCAGCTTCGGCAGCTTGTAAGTAGAAATCCTGTTGATTGTGTTCGAGCCTGCTCCACCTGCGCCGATAACAACGATGTTAGCTTCAAAAAATTCATCATCCATTCTCCCACCCTTGTTTTCCTGTCTTGCGCGCTGTCTTGAGGTCTTATGTTTTGCCTTCGGCAAAACGGTCTTAACTGGTCTTGATGCCCTACTGTCCGAGTGCCTTTCTTAAGGCTTTTTATACCTTGAACTTGAAAGTTTATATATATATAATATTACTGGCTACATATTGTTCTTGTTAGTGTGCAGTTGGTGTCAATTGGTGTGTGCAATGGCAAAAAAAATCATCAAAAAAGCAAATCAGAACATCAGCCAAGACATGCTCCTGGGCGAAGTCATCTCGAACTATCCAAAGGCTGCCGAGGTCATGCTCAGCTACGGGCTCCACTGCATCGGCTGCATGATTTCTCCATATGAATCAATTGCCCAGGGTTGCCTGGCCCATGGCATGGATGAGATAACCACCAAAAAATTGCTTGCTGATTTGAACGCTGTTGCCAATGAAGAGGAACTGCTCGGAAAAAGCGGGCTGCTCGTTTCTATCACCTCAAGCGCTGCAATTAAGCTCAAAGAATACATGAAAGAAAAAAGCAAGTCTGTTGGCACCGGCATCCGTGTGTGGGCCGAGAGGTCAAAAACAGACCAGCAGCGTCATTCCTATCACCTGGATTTTGAGGATAAACAAAGAGCCGAAGACAAAACCTTTGAAAGCGCCGGGTTCAAAATTTTCATAAAGAAAAAAGAGGAAAAGCTCCTCACAGGGGCAATCATCGATTACCGCGAAAGCGCCGGGTTTATCGTGAAGTTGGCAGAATACCCCGCCCTTCGGGCGGGGATGAATGCCAAGCGCCGACTTCACGAGAATTCAAGGACAACAGCCCTTGAGATTTAATAAGAGAAATAAGAGAAATTTTATCGGGAGGCCAAGAGAATTGAATGCACCAGTTGGCGCATAGCTCGAAAAGTCCTG
>MNVF01000107.1 GCA_001871535.1 Candidatus Micrarchaeota archaeon CG1_02_49_24 | reverse complement strand
GAGAATTCAAGGACAACAGCCCTTGAGATTTTCGGAAAGTCCAGCAGGACTTTACGAGCTATCTTCCAACTGGCAAGATTCAATCGCTATCAAGCGAAAACTGGATTTCCGAATGAGCCTTCATACCCTGCACATTGTGCAGGGTCTCTCGCATCAGCGAGAGAGGCTCTTCGGAAAATAGGGAACAAGAGGGGAGACGATCCTGTTAATACAGAGACTCCATGACAAGAAAGAAATTGAAAATTCCCTATCCTTATATATCTTGTTTTCCCAAGTTTCATTCATGGTTTCCATTGCTAATCCAATCTTCATCGTTTCATTCATCCTCACCCTAGCCATTGAGCTCATTGTTGCCTATGTGTTTTTCATTGCGGTAAAAATCCTCCCATCAAAGAGGCTGCTCCTGTCGGTTTTGGGTGCGAATATCATTTCACTACCGCTTATCTGGCTCGCATTCCAGTGGATGCTCGGCTCAAATGTGCCACCAGTGGTTGCGGTATTTGCTTCTGAAATAATCGCGGTTGGGATTGAGGGGTATGCCATCTATCTCCTAAATAAGGATGCATTATCGCCCAACTCATCCCTTCTTCTTGGCGTGCTGATGAACTTCGCGAGCCTTGTGATTGGCGGCGCAATTCTCCTGGCAGTGTTTGCGCCCCCGCAGGTGCAGCCCTTGGCAAGCCAAGCCCTCACCGATGATTACATCTTGCTCAAAACAGAGGCCGAGGCACTGCGTGATTCTCCAACAGCAAGCTGCCTGAGGGATGGCACTCTCTCCGGGGTGTTCAGCAGAAGCGCAGTCCTGGCGCAGATGGTGGCTGAGCAGTCTGAGCATGCCATTCAGCTCAGGGAACAATTTCAGGCAGGCGCTGACCTGTCGGTTCTTGAGCAGATGAACACATCCGTATGCGAAAGGAGGGAGCTGGCAATTGCAGGCTGCAGGGACGCCTGCCTTCGCGGCTTCTATTCCATCGCAGCCAGCAAGGCAACCTGCGAGCGCGTTTCCCACACGGTGCTGAGGGCAGAATGCCAAGGAATTTACAATTCATATTACGGCCATCCAGGCAGCCAGGCAAACCTCAGCGAATCCATCTCATGCATCGCCACTAACAAGGGCCGCATGGAGTGGGAATATTGCGTGAACACGATTGCAGATTTCTTAGCAGCTGCCAACCCTTAAGGTATGAACGGCATTTCGGCAGGTTTCCTGTTCTCGACCCATTTTGGCTTCCAGATTCTATCGCGGAGTGGCAGAGTTGAATCGACCTTAATGGTCGATTGAATGCTTCTGATTGAATGCACCTGCTGGTGCATAGCTCTCGCCTTCGGCTCGATGAAGCATAGCTCGTCGAACAAGGTTCGCCGATAGCTCAACAGCAGAGCTGTTGATTGAATGCACCTGCTGGTGCATAGCGCTCGCATGCTGATACATGCTCGATGGCTCTTCGCAAAATCTGATTCCAATAGGAATATATCGTTCACCTAATCTTATTAATCAATAAATACAGAGTTTACCTAGCCGCCCTAACAATCGGCGAGGTTGATTCCATCTCCTATCTTACAAAGCTAGCCTGCAAAGAATGCGGCGAAGCATATCCCCTTGGCATCAGGTCAGCCTGCGACATGTGCTTTGGCCCGATTGACGTGCAGTACGATTACGCTGCCATCAAGCGCGATTTGACGAAAGAGAAAATCGCCCGCCGCAAGCCCAACCTTTGGCGCTATATCGAGCTTCTTCCCCTGGATGACAAAAAAAATATCGTCGACCTCCAGCCCGGTTTCACCCCCTTGAAAAAAGCCGGCAATCTCGCCCGCGAACTTGGCCTCAAGGTCATCTACCTCAAGGACGACACGGTCAACCCGTCCTATTCATTCAAAGACCGGCCGGCAGCAGTTGCAGTCAGCAAGGCACGCGAGTTCAATCTTTCGGCAGTTGGCTGTGCCAGCACAGGCAACCTGGCAGGCGCTACCGCAGCCCATGCCGCCAAGGCAGCCCTTCCCTGCTACATATTCATTCCCAAGGACCTTGAGGAAAGCAAGGTGCTCAGCTCTGAAGTCTATGGTGCCCAGTTGGTTGAAGTGGACGGCACCTATGATGACGCCAACCGGGTGGCAAACCTCATGGCCAACAAGTACAAATGGGGCATTGTGAACATCAATCTCAGGCCCTATTATACCGAGGGCTCAAAAACACTCGCCTATGAGATTTCCGAGCAATTAGGCTGGTCCCTCCCTGACAGGATAATCATTCCAATGGGCAGCGGCGCCCTCCTCTGCTCAATCCACAAGGGCCTGGGCGAGATCAACCTTCTCGGCTGGGTAAAGGGCAAAGTAAAGCTCTGCGGCTCCCAGCCAATCGGCTGCGCACCCATAGCTAAGGCATACGAGTCAGGTGGCGACATCATTCCTGTAGAAACCCCTGCCTCGCTTGTGCGCAGTCTTGCCATAGGCGATCCGGCCTCGGGGGCAGAAGCGCTCAAATACATCCGAGAAACCGGTGGGTTTGCAGATGCGCCTGATGACAAGGAAGTAATCGAAGGCCAGAAGCTCCTGGCGCGCACCGAAGGCATATTTGCCGAGCCTGCAGGCGGCGTGGCAATCGCCACCCTCAAGCGCAAGGCAGAATCAGGAGAAATTGGAAATGGTGAAACCGTAGTCGTGCTCATCACAGGCAACGGCCTTAAGACGCCAGAGGTGCTCTACGGTCAGTTCAGGAAGAAAGTCAGGACCAGGGCAGTCCTGGAAGACGTTGAGAAGAAATTGAAGCTTCAGGATTGAACATTCGAGGTGATTCAGATGGTGAAAGTAAGATTCTCCTCCACAATACAGTCAGCTGTAAACAATGATGTGGAAACCCAATTGGAATTCAGTGGCACTGTGCTGGGGCTGTTGGAAAAGTTAGCCGGAAAATATGGCGAGAATTTCAAGAAGCGCATCTATGGCTCCGATGGCAAGCCGCGCAAGTTCATCAACATCTACCTGAATGGGAAAGACATCCGATTCAAGGAAGGCGGCGCCACCAGGGTTGGCGGCAAGGACGAAGTTGATTTGATACCTGCCGTGAGCGGCGGTTAGTGGCCGGTTTACAGTTTTGGGTGCCGGGCATCGGGTATTATACATTTTCTCTCCCCGGGGTCCCGGATGCGCTTCGCGCATCAGATGCACCTCATGGTGCATATCTCGACGGCTGTTGTCATCGATGCGGTGCTATCGACAGCTTTGCTGTCGAGCTTTTCGCTTTAGCAAAATCAAAGAGAGGGCCTCTCGTAACCCGTAACTCGAAGCATATGGGGTGAACCAGATGAAATTAGGAATCGTAATAGCCGTGAATGATGCTGAGACCGTTTGGAATGCGTTTCGTTTGGCAAACTTCTCTGTGAACAAAGGTGATACTGTTTCAGTGTTCCTGGTAAGCAAGGGCGTCGAGTACGAAAAAACGCGTTCGGAACAGTTCGACAGCGTTGCTGAAGCCAAAAAGTTTCTTCAGAGTGATGGGAGAATCCTAGCGTGCGGAACTTGCCTGAAACTGCGTGAGAAAGAAGGCAGCAACATTTGCCCGCTGTCAACTCTGAGGGATCTCTACGAACTGATCGCAACAAGCGACAAAATCGTAAGCTTCTGACAGGAGCCGTTCCTGGGAAACGCAAGTTTGAGTGGTTTCTGCTCTATGATGGCAAAATGGGGGCGGAATTAATTTTCAGTGATTGGTATTCAGTTCATGTTTGGCGATGTGATTTATGTGGCAAGCAATACTCTAAGCGATATTGAAATCAAGCGCTACAGCCGGCAGATTATCCTGCCGAATTTCTCCATCACTAATCAGAAAAAGCTGAAAGCTGCAAAAATACTTGTCACCGGCGCTGGGGGCATCGGAACTCCTGCGCTTTGCTATCTGGCAGCCACCGGCGTAGGGAATATCACCATAATCGATTCGGACAATATTGAATATTCCAACCTTCACCGGCAATTCCTGTTCAATGAGTCAGATGTTGGCAAAAGCAAATGCAAGACAATTGCCGGGAGGCTCAGGGCGTTCAACCCAAACATTGACATCACCCCCATCGAAACCAGAATCACTTATGGCAACGCGTTTGATTTGCTCAGGGGCTATGATGCAATCCTTGACGGCACTGACAATTTCCCGGCGCGCTATGCAGTCAATGATGCCGCAGTTCAGAACAATATACCCCTTTTTCACGCAGCCGCGCTTCAGTATGAGGGCCGTGCATTCACCATCCTTCCCCAAAAGAGCGCCTGCCTCCGCTGCATTTTCCCGGAGCCACCACCACCACAGGACCGGCTTAGCTGCCGCGAGGCTGGTGTGCTCTCGCCTGCAATCGGCATAGCCGCATCCATTGCAGCCGCGGAAGCAGCCAAATATCTTGCAGGCCTTCCGGTTGCACTCACAAATAAGCTGGTTGTTTTTGACAGCCGCACATTCGATTTCCGTACGCTTGAAATTTCAAGGGATGAAAATTGCACTGCCTGCGGGAAGAAATTCATCCCAAAGCCAGTGCCTGAAACAGAAAATTGCCACATCGGGTGACCCCATGACTTCCAACCACCCCAAACGATTTGACTATTCAATTGACCTCACGGGTGAGCGCTGCCCGGACACATTTGTCTACACCAGAATCAAGATTGACGAGCTGTTGGAAGAGGGCAATAAAGGGAATGTCCTGCGCGCCATCTATGATTCTGTGGAAAGCTGGAATAACGTCTTTCAGACGCTCACTGGCGAAGGGCTAAGCGTTGAGAAAACAACAGAGAAAATCAACAGCAAGGATGTTTGGGTGCTGTATATCACGCTCTCTTTCCCACTCCCTGGCAACAAGTGATTATGATGGCTGAGAACCTGTTCAAGCCCCTTAAGAAAATCTCGCCGTGCATGGTGGACTCAAGCAAGATAATCTGTGGGACTGTAATGGTTCCTGGACCTGGGTTTGATTTTGCAAAATTTTTGGCAGCGGTTGAAGGCAGGCCTGGCACCTACCATTCCGACACCCTGGAGATTGTAAAAATAGATTTTGAGGGTATGGTTTTCATCATCTCTAAAAAGGGCACAGTGATGATTAGGCAGGCCCAAAGCCTCCTGGAAGCCGAACGGGCGCTGCGGAAACTTCTATTCTCAGTGCGCTCCTGATTCAGCAGATGCCTTTTAAGCAGATTCAACAAAATCCTACTCTATGGCAAAACCCAAGATTCAGGTCTACGATACGTTAGCTAGGGCGCTTGTGCCTTTCAAGCCCAAGAAGCGCGGCGAGGTCTCCATTTACATCTGCGGGCTCACCCCCTACGATCACTCCCACCTCGGCCATGCCCGCACCTACGTGGCATTCGACATAATCAAGCGCTTTCTCATCACCCAGGGCTACCGCCTGTTTACAGTGCAGAACGTTACCGACATAGATGACAAAATCATCAGCCGCGCCAAACAGGCAGGCGCAATCCCACTGGAGCTGGCCTCCTATTTTGACATCCTTTCCCGTGACGACCTCACCACCCTGAATTGCCTGCCGGCAGACGTTTATCCCAAGGTCAGCGGCCACATAAAAGAGATTGATGCACTCATTCAATCCCTGCTGGACAAAGGATATGCCTACCAGACAAGCACAGGAATCTATTATGACACTTCCAAGGATGCGGAATATGGCAAGCTCTCGAAGCAAAATAAGGATGACCTGACAAAATCGCGCCTTGAGCCTGACGAAACAAAGCGCAGCCAGGCGGATTTCGCCCTTTGGAAATTCACAGTTGATGAGTACTACACATTTGACTCATCGTTTGGCAAGGGCAGGCCTGGCTGGCACATCGAGTGCTCTGCCATGGCCATGAAATACCTGAAGACGCCCATTGACATCCACGCAGGCGCCCTGGATTTGGTATTCCCCCACCACGAGAACGAAATTGCACAAAGCGAGCCACTCTGCGGCGCATTTGTAAAATACTGGTTCCACACAGGTTTCCTGACAGTCAATGGGGAAAAAATGGCAAAATCCCTGGGCAATTTCATTACCATCCGGGATGCACTGAAAAAATTCGAGCCGAATGTGCTCAGGTTATTTTTTTCCCAAACCCACTATCGTTCGCCCCTTGATTACAGCGAGGCCGCCATAGACTCCAACAAGGCAGCCTATGAGCGCATCTGCACTGCCTATACCCGCATCCTGGAAGCGTTCTCCCAGCTGAAGCCCGCTGCGAAGCCAACCGGCTCTTTCCAGCGGAAAATCAAGGCGCTCGAAAAGCAGTTTGTTTCATTCATGTCCAATGATTTCGACGCGCCCAATGCCCTTACCGTCCTCTTCACCCTAATCACTGAGGCCAACAAGCATCTGGATTCCAACGAAACCGAAGGCCTTGCCGAGGCGCTTTATCTCTTTAGGAAATTGTTGTTTGTTTTCGGTCTGTCAATCCCATCTGCTTCAGGCGCAAAAACACAGGGTGGTGGAGCCGATGCAGAGCGTTTCAATTCATCAATCGATTTGCTGATGGAATTGCGCGACAAGGCGCGCGCAGCCAAAGATTACGCCACCAGCGACCAGATACGGGCCAAATTAGGGGAGCTTGGCATTGAAGTGCAGGACACTGAAGGCAAAAGCATCTGGCATCCCAAGCAGGGATAGGTTTATATACCCAAACACGCAATATCTTATTTGTTATCACTTATCTATTGAGGTCATTCATGATTCCTAACTTATCCCCCCCTAAACCCAATACACATGTTCGGAGATTTACTCGATTTACTGCCGCAGCATACACCCTAGCTAACCGTTTCTTCTTCTACTCCCCTGCATATGCAGACTCGGCACAGCCACCCCAGGCAGCCCCCCCGCCTTCTGACACACTGCCATCCCAACCAGGCAAGCAACATCAACGTCTACGACGTTATCTACTGAGCACTGCGAAATATGGCCTAGTTGGTGCGGTCATTGGCTCAGCATTAGCATACTCCTCAAACTATTTCTCCTGGCATCCTGCGACTTTCAAAAGGGCATTTCAAACTATTTCAATCCTCTCAGGCAGCAGTCTGGCAATTATACTCGGGCTGGCCCATGCATTCTATCGCTCAGAGAGAAAGTTTGACGAGTTGGCCCATAACGTTATGTTCGACACCCTTACCGGATCGCGGACCCGCAATTGTATCCTGGCTGAGTTAGACGATGCAATGAAACGGGCAGACCGGGAGGCCTATGGGCAGGTTGGGTCGCATGAGTTTGGTGCACCCAGGGCAGGGCGGAGGACCCCACACATGACCATATTCATGATGGATTTAGACCGTTTCAAAAAGGTTAATGACAGCTTCGGGCATCCGGTGGGTGATGTAGTGCTCAGAGAATTCATCAACCTGTTTTTGTACACTGACGCACCGTCAACCAACCCACCACTTATACGCGAAGTTGACAAAGTCGGCCGCTATGGCGGTGAGGAATTCATCCTTGTGTTGGAAGGGTGCTCTGAAGCTGGTGCACAGATAGTGGCTGAAAAGGTGGTAGCTGCAGTGACAGATAACCTGGGTAGTATGGTTCTTGCAAATTGGCCTCATGGTGATAAGAGTAAGCCAAACCAACTTACATTGGGTGTGAGCATTGGAACTGCTACTTATCATCCCAAGAGCCATAAGCAAGATCCAATTAGCCTGGGTGATATGTCAACCACCCAAACCACCAGTTCTGTAGGCGAGCTTATTTACCAGGCAGATATTGCTCTCTATGTGGCAAAGGGCCGTGGAAGAGCCAGATTCGTTCAGTGGTTCCCTGGCATTGAAGATGAATTGGAACAGCTTAAGGCACGTGAACCGCCCAAGTAAGGCATGGACATTATAGCAAACCAGGAAAGTAATTCAAATGCTCGTGCCAACCGTCAGGCGCGGAAGACATGGAGACTAGCATTGCGCAGCAGTGCGCAAGACCAATCAGGAAGACCAGTAAGACCTTAAGTCCAAGGTTTAAAGTTTAAGGTCTAAGGACGGGTTTGGACTTTGAACCCTGGACATTAAGACCTTTTGACTAGCGCAACCCCGTTGAACCTTTGTGGAGCGCTATAGACAGATTGCGGCGGGCGGTAATCTACCTTCTGTTTTATGGGGCATTAGACTAAGCGGCTCAAAGGCCTTGCACTGTTGGACGCACTCGTTTCATCGTCAGCATGCCACTCATCTTTCGAATCATAGCCTGGGCAAGCTAAAGTATCGTTTCTGTTCACGTCCGGCACCTTAGATGCCTTAATTAGTTTCCAGTCCTCAGTCTCGAGTCTCCAGTAACTAGACTGAAGACCGTAGACCCTAGACCAAAAACCCAGTGGGCAGAACTTCCTCCCTAGGGGAACTGAAGAGCTGTTTGAATCGCGCTGTTGCGCGATAGCTCTCGCATGCCTTGCATGCTTGATGCGCTTCGCGTGCATCTCATTCTGGTTGAATGCACCATCTGGTGCATCAGATGCTTCTGTTGAAGCATATCTCGGCGACTGCTGTCGCCGATAGCTCGTGAACTGTTGTTCACGATTCCCCTTGCAACCCCTCCAACTAACTGAAGGGGCGTGGGGAAATCAGAATGAACGCTCTTCCGCGAAGGCAGAATGAGCGTTCTTCAGTTTCACCACGGGTAGGCCCCTCGCCCGCCGCGCATTGTAAATTAAGCAAATTCGTGTTCTTAAATAGGTAGGATTGGCACAGGCTCCAGTTTGTGGCTCCCATATTCAATAAGTTGCCTGATTCGCGCTGCATCTTTTTTGCCCGCAACCTTTACAATCTGATCCATTGACAATCCCTTCTCACTCATCCATAAATAGGCATCAACCTTCTCATAAGTGGTTTCAAGTTCCTTCTCAGCGCTCTGGTCGCCCCAAAGCGCAGGCGATGAGGGTTTTGCAGTGATTGCCGTGGGCAGCCCAAGGTGTTCCCCTAATTTTCTAACCTGTGTTTTCAGCAGCCCACCTATGGGCAACAGGTCACACCCGCCATCCCCAAATTTTGTAAAATATCCAATTGAAATCTCGCTCCTGTCCCCGGTGCCTACCACAAGCCCGTTGAGCGAGTTTGCATGGGCATAAAGGTGCGCCATCCTCACCCTCGCAGTCAGGTTGCCGAGCACCATCTTATCAGGCCTCATGCTCCAGCAGGAAGCCATCTCATCCACAATCTTGTCAAGCGAGAATAGTTCGTATTCGCAATTCAGTTTCTTCAGCAGCGCCTTTGCATCTGCCAAATCCTGGTTTGGCGTGTGCTTTGTCGGCATCACCAGTCCCAGCACGTTTTCAGGCTTAAGCGCCCTGGCACAGAGGGCAAGCGCAACTGCCGAGTCCACCCCCCCACTCACACCGACGATTGCCTTTTCCCTGCCGGTGCGTTTGAAAAAGTCAGCGATACACTTCTTCAGATTGCTTTCGACCTTTTGGTAATCAAGGTTTGCGAGCTCACCCACAACTTTTTCCAACTGCCCAGCCATGGTTTGTTTTCTGAAACAAGATTTTTTAAACACAAGCACCCAAATCCAATATGTCGTTGCGTTCGCAGGTTTGTTGTGTGGGGATATTCTCCTGCGACTAATTTGTGTTCGCCCGTTCCAGCTATGGGGCTAATTTCCCTTGCTGTTGGCAATCAAGGCAGTAGGTGATTGAAATGACAGATTGGTTTAATTTTCAAAACATTCCTGAGCGTGTGATGGCGCGTATCATCAGACAGTGGTTTAAAGACAGGATTGAGATATCGTTCATGTATAACAATGCCTATGGGGAGCATAACACCTATGCGGATGCTAAGGTTTTCAAACTGGTGCGCCAGATACGGTCAGAAACAGAATTGCTGATCAATGCAAACGATGCCTGGGTGCTCTATTCCCTTGTTAAAAACACGGCAAAAATCAGCGGGCAGATCGCAGAGGTTGGCGTCTATAAGGGCGGGTCGGCAAAACTTATATGTGAAACCAAAGGCGATAAAGAGCTGTATCTGTTTGATACGTTTGAAGGGCTGCCGGTACCATCTGAGCGCGACCCTGAATTTAAGCAGGGCGATTTTGTGTCCTCCTTTGACAGAGTGAAAAATTATCGTGAAGTTGGCAGAATACCCCGCCCTTCGGGCGGGGATGAATGCCAAGCGCCAACTTCACGAGAATTCAAGGACAACAGCCCTTGAGATTTTCGCTATCAAGCGAAAACTGGATTTCCGAATGAGCCTTCATACCCTGCACATTGTGCAGGGTCTCCCGCATCAGCGAGAGAGGCTCTTCGGAAAATCTGATCTGGGCAAATACCCCAGGGTTTACCTAT
>MNVF01000020.1 GCA_001871535.1 Candidatus Micrarchaeota archaeon CG1_02_49_24 | reverse complement strand
GCTCCTGTAGTCTAGCCCGGTCAAGGACGCTGGCCTCTCAATCGAGGGAACCTGAAGAATAATGGTCTTGAGTCTCCAGTCTTGGGTCTTGGATATCCAGACTCTGAACCCTGGACTCTAGACCTTTAGGGTTTCTGGACTCCAGACTGTTCTGGTGCAATTTTGCCAGATGGCAAAAAGCACGGCAACCTCACGGTTGCCTGTTCCCTTTGGTAAACCCTCCGCGATTTACTGGTTCATATCCCACACGAACATCTTTATCGTCTCATCCAGCGCCCGCTCAAGCTTCCCGTCAATCTCAAAAATGAAAAATTCGCCCACAAGATAAATTTCCCCTTCAACCAAATGCCCATTGAGCGTTGAGAAATCCTTTCTTCCGAGCGACACGTGCAAATGTATGTAAACATCTCCGTCTTTTTTCGCCACGTTGCCAGTGGCATTGGAGATTTCCATGGGCCCATCAAAATCCTGGGGGTTCGGGTCGAGATGCTCTGTGCTCTTTCCTTCAATCACCCGCGCCTTTGAAACCGCCCCTATTCCCGTGATAATCCCTGATTCAATCTTATGCCTGTCGCAGGCCTTTTTCAGGCTCTCCACGACCTTGTCGCCCCGCTCCAATTTGACAATAAGGACTCTTTTGATGCCGGCTTCCTGTGTTTTCATTGTATCCACCTCCTTCTGAGCCAAATAATTGGCAATTGCAATATTTAAATACTTCAAACTCTAAAATCCAATATGCAAACAATTGAGCATCCTAAAGATGCGAAAGCTATCACGCATCTGCGTGATTCAAAATACATCGTGGTATTAGGCTCTTTGATGTCCGGTTTGGGCAAGGGGATTGTCACCGCCTCAGTTGCCCGCCTTCTCAATGACCAGGGGCTCAAGGTCACGGCAATCAAATTCGACGGCTATTTGAATATCGACTGCGGCACCATGAACCCCTATCGCCACGGCGAAGTTTTCGTATTGGACGACGGCACTGAATGCGACATGGATTTCGGCACTTACGAGCGCTTCCTGAACCAGGGCATGTCAGGCACCAACAGCATAACCGGCGGCAAGCTCTTCAAGCTCATTATAGAGAAGGAGCGCACTGGCAAATTCCTGGGCAGGGATGTCCAGTTTATCCCTCATCTCACAGATGAAATCAAGTCCTGGGTGAAAGGGGTGGGCGCTGGCAAGGACGTGGTGCTCGTTGAGGTGGGCGGCACGGTGGGCGACCTGGAGAACGGCTATTTCATAGAGGCAATGCGCCAGCTCTCCAGCGAAACAAGGGAGGTCACATTCATCCAGCTTACATACGTGCCGATGATTTCAACCGGCGAATACAAGACAAAGCCCACCCAGCACGCCACCAGGCTGCTGCAAAGCATGGGTGTCCAGCCCCAAATCATTCTCGTAAGGGCAGATGGCTGCCTGCCCAAGGACTCAAAGGAGAAAATAAGCCAGTTCTGCAATATTCCGCTGGAGGCGGTCTACGATGACCCTGACATCGAATCGATTTACGAATTGCCGCTCATGCTCGAAAAGCAGGATTTCACGGCCTATCTCATGAAGCTGATGGGCATGAAGAAGGATGGCCTGAATCTTGTCCAGTGGAAATCCCTTGTGGAAAAAATCAAGAATCCCAGGCATGCCGTGAAAATCGGCATTGTGGGCAAATACACCAAGCTCCATGACGCTTATGTGAGCATTAGGGAGGCATTCATACACGCAGGGGCTGCCCTTGATACAAAGGTTGAAATCGAATGGATTGAGAGTGAGGGTTTCGAAAATGACCCAGAGAGTGTCTCGGTGCTCAAGGATTACGACGGCATCCTGGTGCCCGGCGGGTTTGGAAGCCGGGGCATAGAGGGCAAAATCAATGCAATAAAATACGTGCGCGAAAACAAGATTCCCTATTTCGGCATCTGCCTTGGCATGCAGATGATGGTTGTGGAATACGCGCGCAATGTCTGCGGGCTGAAGGGCGCAAACTCCACGGAATTCGATGAAAATACCAAATCCCCTGTGATTGACCTCCTGCCAGAGCAGCGCGCAATCAAGGACAAGGGCGCCACCATGCGGCTTGGTGCCTGGAAATGCGAGCTGGCAAAAGGCACCAGGGCATTTGAGGCTTATGGCAAACAATCCATTGAGGAAAGGCACAGGCACCGCTATGAAGTTAACAACGATTACCTGGAAACCCTTGAAAAGAGCGGCATTGTGCTCAGCGGCAGGTCAGGACATATTGTCGAAATGGTTGAGTGGAAGGAGCCTCATGGTTTTGGGATAGGCTTGCAGGCGCATCCCGAATACAAGAGCAGGTTGGAAGAGCCTGCCCCTCTTTTCGTGGCATTCGTCAAAGCCGCGCTTGAAAGAAAGAAGAAATAGCCTAACTCCAAGCTAAATAACCGTCTCCCAAATCGCAACCGTCGCAAGGAGCGATATTGAAACCAGCACTGCGGCAAGCATTATCGCCACGGCCATATTCCCATTTTTCAGCTCCTCAATCTCGTTTATCTTCTGCGTGTAGGCGTCTATTGCGGCAAACGAGGCATACATCACAAAAATCGCGCCCAGCAGGCTCATGATGTACACCAATGCCCAGCCAAGCAAGTCAGCACCAAGCAGCGGGCCTTCGCTTATCTTGGCAAATTTATACAGGCTAGGCACCACCATGAGGCAGATGCCAAGCACCACCGCGCCGAGGAAGACCGCCACTGCCTTGTTGCCCTTCTTCAATTCGTCAACTTCATTTATCGCAGGCGTAAGCCTGTCAAATATGTCTATGGAAATTATTGCCGTGAATATGCATAGAAAGGCACCGCCAATGAATTTTCCAGCTTCAAATTCCAGCGACATTAAACCACCACCTATATTTTCAGCAGCCTGTCAATTATTTCCCCGGCCAGCCCAGTGTAAGTATATGGGTTTGTCAATTCCTTTATTTGCGCTCCCGTGAGGTGCTTCTTCACCTCGGCATCATGGCTGAGGATTTCGCCCAGCTGCTTTCCTTCCTCAAATGCCTTCATGCTGCATTTCCTCACGAGCTCATGGGCCTTCTGCCTGCCAATCTTTTCGGCAAGGGCGAGCATCACCCGCTCGGCAGTCACAAGCCCCTTGGTAAGCTCCAGGTTCCTTTTGATATTCTTGTCGTAAAGCGTGAGGCTTGCCAGGATTTTTCCCATTTCCACCAGCATGTAGTCAAGCGTGATGAACGATTCAGGAAAGATATAGCGCTCATTTGCAGAGTTGGTGAGGTCGCGCTCGTGTTCCAGGGGAACGTTCTCAAGCGCTATCTGCACGTTTGCCCTGACCACCCGCGCAAGCGAGCATATCCGTTCGCTTTTGTGGGGGTTCCGCTTGTGGGGCATGGTCGAGGAGCCAACCTGTTTCGATGAAAATCCTTCGCAAATCTCGAGTATTTCGGTTCTCTGGAGGTTGCGGAATTCCTTTGCCATCTTCTCAAGGGCAGCAGCCACCAGCGCCAGGGCAAACATCACTTCGGCATGCCTGTCCCGCTGCACAACCTGGTTGGTGGCGCTGGCAGGCTTGAGCCCCAATTCCTCCATCACCAGTTCCTGAATCCTGAATCCCTGTTTTTCAAACGACGCGAACGTGCCCACTGCGCCGCTCATCTTGCCCACGGAAATCCTGCGCTTTGCCTCAGCAAGCCGTTCCAGGTTCCTGCCCAGCTCCTCATGGTAGATGGCAAACTTCATGCCATAGGTGGTGGGAATCGCATGCTGGCCATGGGTCCTGCCTATGCACACGGTGCTCTTGTATTTTTTCATGAGCCCACGGAGCTGGGTGCGCAGCAGGCCGACCCGTGTCTCAATCAGCGTGATGGCATCCCTAAATGCAAGGGCAGTTGCCGTGTCTTCTATGTCATAGCTCGTTGCCCCTAAATGCAGATATCGCCCGTATTCGCCTGAGTTCTCATCCAATGCCTTGACAACCGCCATCAAATCATGGTGTATCTCATTCTCTATCTGGCGGACGCGGCTAGCTTTCAGCATCTCCCGTGCCTTTTTGGCAGCAGGCACTGCTTCCTTCGGCACATGGCCCAATTTCGCATGTGCTTTGAGAAGCGCAATTTCCACGTCAGCCCATCGCCTGATTTTGTTCTCTTCGTCAAAATAGGCATTCATCTCAGTCTTATATCTGTCCTCAAGAGGCGAAACCACCATATTAATCACCACACACACTTAAGTGCCCGGAATGAATTAGCGAATAAATAATAAAAAATAGGGGGTCATGGGGGTTTCGAGTTTCGGGTTACGAGTTTTTGAATTCGCCTGCTGGCATTTCTCCAGTTGGAGAAATTCTCAACAGCAATAGCTGTTGATCGCCTGCTGGCGAATAGCTCTCCCCTTCGGATCGATGAGTTTCAGGTTTCGAAAGAAGAAAATAAAAAAAAGAAAAAACCTTCAAACACGCTTGCCAATGGCGAACCTGTTCTTTAATTCGGTGATTTCCACTTCGATATTGTCGCCCTTGTTCGCGCCAGGCACGAATATGACAAATCCGTTTACCCTTGCGATGCCATCTCCTTTCCTTGCCACATCGGTTATCTCAACAGTAACCTTGTCGCCTACCTTCACCGGTTTCTCAACAGGTGCCCTGTCACGGTCTCTGTCCCTGTCTCCATATCCTTCTGAGTCTCCGTACATGTTTTCACCTTCTGTTTATGCTTAAATTATTAACATTAAATTAAGTGTCAATCTTCTATTTAAATGAGTGCACAAACTGAAATTCGTTTACCCTTCGACTTTCTGCACGCCAGCCACCGAGCCTTTGAGATAGGGCCTGAGGCAGAGCATGTTTGCAATTGCCTTCCCAGCCCCCTCGTAAACCTCGCTCCATGCAGGAAGGATATCCGGGTTTCGCGTGCCTGCCTGCGTTATTACCAGGCTTATTCCCATTGCCTGCACCAGTCCCTGCAATCCATCATCCATGGCTGCCAGGTCAATCGCGCCTTCTCCAACTTTCAGCTCGCCATAGCACAGCGCCTGGTCAATGGCATGCACTAGCAGCGGCCTGCCGTCATAGACAGTCGTGATTAAGCAGGAATTTGTTTTGCTGAAGCCCGCGCAGGCAACCCCTGTGGCAGCCAT
Source organism: Candidatus Micrarchaeota archaeon CG1_02_49_24 (assembly GCA_001871535.1). Taxonomy (GTDB): domain Archaea; phylum Micrarchaeota; class Micrarchaeia; order Anstonellales; family UBA8471; genus UBA8471. The sequence goes on along the minus strand of MNVF01000020.1, from coordinate 5,356 downwards.
CCGCTGTTTCAGCATGGCAAAAAGGCATTTGCCCAGGGTTTTGAATGTCTCCTCGTTTTTTACATGCTGGAGGTTGTAGCCGCAGCCCTTCTTTATCCTGTAATCTACGGTGATAGCTGCACCCAATCCATTCGAAAATGCCTTCAGGATTTCACTTATCGCAGGCTCTCCAATATTTTCCCTGACTCCCTTGCCGCCCAGTTTCACCGAAGCAGTGATAGCCACTTCTCCCGTGTCCCTGATGGATTCAGCAGAATTCAGCAGCAATTTTTTGTTTATTTTGTTTGGCGGCGCAATCAGTTTGCCTGGCGGGCCTGCAAGGCTCCTGCCTATTGCGCGGTGGACCGCTTCCCACAGGTGGTGGGTGTCATGGCCATTTGCAATTACCACCATCCTCTTGCCAAGCCCTGTTGTCATGCCCTCAAGGAACCTTGCGACCGCGCGTTGTTCCATGCCCTCCACCTTGCCATTGATGAATCTTTTTTCATCCCCAATCTCAAGGATGAGCCCGCAGCCGGCTTCAAACGCAATGTACGCCTGCGCTTCATCCAGCCCTGCTGCCGAATCCGTTGGCGTGCAGATTTTCCTAAAAAGCGTTCCCAGCGCCTCCCCGCAGGCAAAGCCGGTTTCCTCCTGTGATTTCCTTCCCCGGGGCTTTGCAATGAATGTTATGTTCACATCTGCGTTGTGCGCCACCTGCTGTATCATGTGAGACAGGAATTGCCAGGGAGTTTGGACGTCTATCCTGTCTTTTTTGCCGCTCTTCCAAAGGCGTGCTGAAATCGAGATGCCCCCTAATGAACTCTTTGAAGATGCAGACTTTTGCATAGGAAGATATGCTTCTGCTAGACATTTAAAGGTAAGCAGGCGGCTCTTGCCAGGCTTAGGAACATAGGCAGAGTTTTTTATATTCATTGACCACTAAATAATAAATACTCCAATATGCTTAATTCAGTCCCCGTCATAGCTCAATGGTAGAGCGGCCGGCTGTAGTTCGAGGGAACCTGAAGAATAATGGTCTTGGGTCTTCAGTCTCGGGTCTTGATTTCTGGACCCTAGACTCTGGACTCTAGACAGTTCTGGTTCCCCCACGTTTCCCCCTCGGGTAGCGTGGTGGGCGCATGCGCCCAATGTTAACCGTTTGGGTTAAACCAGCGGGTACCGGCAGGTTGGGTGTTCAAATCGCTCTGACGGGACTTTTCTTTTTTAAATTCAAATGCCACTAATAAATCACTTAGGTATTTCTATGGCAAAAAAATCCATCGTGAAGTCGGCAAGAGTACTGCCTGCTTTGTTGACAGGTGAATTGCCGGCACGACTTCACGAGAATTTTTCGAATGAGTCTGATACCGTGCGCTTGCGCACGGTCCCGAGCATCCGCGATCGAGCAAACAACAGTTTGCTCGAGCTATGCGCTGAAAGCGCATTCAAGGGAGGCTCTTCGGAAAATCTGATAACCAATGTTTCAGTTGTATTCAACCCCTACAAGAAAAATGCCGAAAGCGTCTACAAGGAAGTGCTTGGCTTCTTGAGGGATGAATGTGTCAGGGTCGTCCCGTCCGGTCAGCTGCTCATAACCATAGGCGGCGACGGCACAATCCTCTACAACAAGCAAATCTACAGGCAGCCCATCTTTGGCATAGGCACAGAATCAAGCTTTATCTGCCCTGCGCGCTTCGACAACTGGCGGGAAAAGCTTCCCAAGGCGCTCTCAAAGCCGAAAGTTGAGAAGCGGCTCATGCTCACAGGCCGGGTGGGCAATTTCACCTTGCCGGACGCGCTGAATGAGATTGCCGTGAGGAATCGCGAGCACCGCGTTGTCAGGTTCAAAGTTAATTCAGGCAGTAATGATTATGATTTCCGGGCTGATGGCGTAATCTTCTCAACGCCCACCGGCTCCACGGGCTATTCCTATTCCTGCGGTGGCGATGAGCTTGACTATGCTGCAAGGGAATACCAGGTAGTGGGAATCGCGCCCTTCAGGCGCGCCTTCAAGCCCATGAAGGTGGGCGAGGATGCCGTGGTGCGCATCGAGGCAGTGCCCTACAAGTCAGTGGAAATCATTGTGGACGGCCAGTTCACCTATCCCATGCACCAGGGCGTGCTTGAGATTTTCAAATCTGGGGATGCGGAGATAGTTATTGTCTAGGGTTCAGGGTTCCGAGTTTCGAGACTCAAGACCCGAGACCCAAGACTGTTTTGATGAGGTGTTTTCATGGTTTCAGACGGCGGTTGCATCTTTTGCAAAATAGTCAATGGCGAAATCCCAAGCTCCAAGGTTTATGAGGATGAGGATGCGCTTGTAATCCTTGACATCTCGCCCATCAACAAAGGCCATTCGCTTGTTCTCTCAAAAGAGCATTACAAGGACATTTATGACACCCCTGAAGAGTTGCTGCTGAAGCTTGCGGGCATCACAAAAAAGGTTTCCCTGGCAACCAAAAAATCACTTGCCTGCGACGGCATAAATATCGTGCAGAACAATGAGCGCCCCTCAGGCCAGTTGGTGTTTCATATCCATTTCCACATAATCCCGCGTTTTTCCCACGACGGCATACGGTTCGACACAAACCGCAAGAAATACGAAGGAACTGAGATGAAAGAGTTTGCAGAAAAAATCAATATTTCAATCCAAAAATAAAGAATGCCGCATCAAAAAATCCAGCGTCAAATCTGCCTGCGTTTTCCGTCAATAATCCCAGCGCCTTATCTGTCCTGAAATCATTTTCCAGGTATGAGAAGAATCTTTTTTTCAGTTTTTCAGATTTTTCGATCTGATTTTTTGTTTTTGCCAGTTTCGCAGTGGCATAGGCATTTTCAAGTTTTTTCCAGGTTTTTTGCCAATTGCCCATTGCATCTTCAGTTAAATTCAGCGTTTTCCTGTAATGCTTTGAAAGGAGAAGCATTCGTATGGCATTGGGCGAATATTTGGCCAGCAGCCCGGAAACTGTGACGTAATTTCCCTTGCTCTTGCTCATCTTCTTGTTGTTCACCAGCAGGTGCCTCGGGTGCATCCAGAATCGTGAGTAGGGCTTGCCAGTGAGCGCCTCGGCAAGGGTCTTGGTGTTCTCATGGTGGGAAAAGAGGTTGTCAAAGCCGCCAATCTGGATGTCAATTTGTTTTCCGAGGTATTTCAGCCCGATGGAGCAGCAGTGCATGTGCCAGGAAGGCCGCGGGCAATTGTAATCCTTCTCGAAAAGAAGGAAATCCGCTGCCTCAGCCGGATAGTAGTCGGATTTCCTGATTTGTTTTGTTTTTGGGGTTATTTTTCTGCCAGCCAATATGCCATAATCCGCTGCCTTTTCCAATTTGAAAAAAATCTGATTCCCGTCAACATATGCAAAACCCTTTTCCATGAGCTTCCTTACATTCAGCAGCATCTCCGGAAACATTGCGCCTGCATGAACATAGGTTGCCGGGATGAGATTCAGCGCTTTTACAGCACCAAAAAACTCATCAGTATATGGCTTAACCAGCTCAGGCACTGATTTGCCTTCGCGTGCCGCCCTCCTGAGCGATTTCACATCTACATCCGTGATGGGCATCACGTGCTTTACCTTCCACCCCTGGTGGATGAGCCACCGTTTGAGTGTATCCTCTACCACATATGTCCTGAAATTGCCGATGTGCGGATGGTCATAGACAGATGGGCCGCAGGTGTACATCTTAACCTCCCAGCCGTCAATCGGAGCGAATGCCTCAACCTTTTTTGTGAGCGTATTATAGAGTGATGGTGAATGAGCCATAGCTCTATTTAAAAATCAGGGCATTAAATAGTATTCGGTAAGTTTGTGAATGTCAACGCGCGTATTCATGTCGACGGCCTTGTGCAGGGCGTAAACTACCGCTCATTCACGTTCTCCAATGCCCGTGAACTAGGGATTGTGGGCTCTGTGGAAAACCTTCCTGATGGCACTGTGGGAATTGAATGCGAGGGCGAAAAGAAGCTTATCGAGCAATTCGTGGCGCTTTGCAAGCGCGGCCCGTCCGGCGCACTTATCAGGAAAGTGGACGTGGCTTATGGAAAGCCGAGGGGCAAATTCAAAAATTTTTCAGTTAAATTCTAATGTCAAGTCGTGTGCTCAAGCGTGCCTTGGGTGGCAATTGTGATGGACTTTGAAACTTCCGCAGGGGTTGTGGCCTACCGCTGGGATAAGGGCCAGGTCGAGCCGCTTTTCCTAATATTGCACTATGAAGAGGGCCATTGGGACCTGCCCAAGGGCCATTTGGAGAGGGGCGAATCCCTGGAAGCTGCCGCCCTGCGCGAGCTCAAGGAGGAAACCGGCATCTCTGATGCCAGGCTGGCAGCCGGCTTCAAGGAGAAAATCACCTATAATTACAGAAGGGGCGGCCGCATGTATACGAAGAATGTCTATTTCTTCATTGGCGAGACAAAGTCCGAGGCAGTGGCTCTGTCACCAGAGCACACGGATTACAAATGGCTGGAGTATGCGGATGCGCTGGGCGTTGTGACCTATGGCACTGCGCGTGAGATCCTGAAAAAGGCATATCTATTTTTAAACGGAAAACAACAATAAACCTAGTGAAATGTGCGGGAGGTTGTTGTTATGACCAGGGAAATCGTTGAACTATTAAAATCGTTCCGATCACTTTCTTCAGATAATAAAGTAACTGTTTCTGCAGGCGCAGCAGCAAACGCAATCCTAACAAACACCCCATTTGAACTGGCAATGGCATGCCTGGAAATAATAAATTTTTCGCATGTGGATACACCTGGATTAAGGCATTTGGCAAATGCTGTGAACGCAATATTATCTCAAAGGTTTGAGGAATTAACCTGGGAACAAGCAGAAAAATTGGTGGCAGGCACAAAGACGGCGTTAAGAGACTTGGAACACGCAAATTTAATGATTAGTGATGTTGTATCCCGACTACGAACTGGGTTAATGATCGCAAATCATAATAGGGATAGCAGACTGCGCATGGGTGAACTACATCCAAGAGAAGAATTAAGACGCCATGGGCTTAACTTTCTACAGTTACGGGATCCCCCGCAAAGAAGGGCTCCATGTCCAAGAAATGTCTTTTATTAGAGACCTGGATTGAGAAACCTACGGGTTTTAACCCGTAGATGAATCAACCTGCTTTTTCTAGTTTTAAAAAATACCTATTCCAGCGGCGCGCCCGCCCTAACGGGCGGGCCATTGTTACGCCGCTGGAGGAGTCATTATGTCCAGCGTAAGCTATGTTTCAGTACCGTCGTATTCTGCGCATGGAATCGGGCAGTTGGTTTACCATCTCGAATGGTGCCCGAAATACCGGTATAGAATGTTGCGCCAATTGCGTTTTAAAGACCTGCTGGCACACGTCCTACTCGAAGTTGCAGCGCAACTTC
>MNVF01000070.1 GCA_001871535.1 Candidatus Micrarchaeota archaeon CG1_02_49_24 | reverse complement strand
TTGAGATTTTCGGAAAGTCCAGCAGGACTTTACGAGCTATCTTCCAACTGGCAAGATTCAATCGCTATCAAGCGAAAACTGGATTTCCGAATGAGCCTTCATACCCTGCACATTGTGCAGGGTCTCTCGCATCAGCGAGAGAGGCTCTTCGGAAAATCTGATTTGAAGGTCGTGGGTGATACTTTCTCACTAATTCAAGCATAAATTCGAAATCAACTTTATTCAAAGTTTCCCCAATATCATACCAATATAATATCTCTCGTATCCTATTCTTAAGTTCCTGTTTTGTCTTAAAAGATATACCGAGAATTTCATATGTTCTTCTTGCCATATCAATAAATTGGCAAAAACAAAATTAAAAAATAGTGAGCATCAGAAATCTGTTTGTTTCATAGATGATTTCGGTAATAATTCGTAAAACTCGTTACTTTATATTTTGTTTTTCAGCTGAAAAACAAGGACACCACATTATCCACCAGCGGTATTCTCATATCGGATTTCATTTTCCTGTAGGCAATCAGCAGCACTGAAATGCCATAGGTAAGCAGGAAGAGAATGCCTGTTACCCCAACTGCTATCATCATTGCCGTATCCTTGTAGTCGGCAGGCGCCAGCAGGAAAACAATCCCTCCCGCGATCACTGCAGCCAGCACGAATTTTCCAAAGAACGCAGCAAACAGCACTATGCACCGTATTGCCTCGGTTTTCACATTTTGGTTTTTGTCAGTAAGCGCAAGGAATCCCATGGCAAAAAGCGAAACCGGGAAGAATAGCATGCTCACATAGAAGAACGGCGTGTAATCCGCGAGCGTGCCCCCAACCCCAAAGCCGCTGCCCATGCTGTGGTGGCTAGGGTAGGCATTTTCTGTTCCCCTATTGCCGTCAAACTCCAGCCACACTCCCCGCTTGAGGAGCACTGGCTGCTGCCTGCGCGGCGTGTATTCAGGTTTCCTCTTGCTTCCAGGGCGGTAGCCGCTACTGCGACCGCTGAAGCTGTACTTTTTTCCTCCCATCAAACCACTGTATATGGTTATCTGTGCTTATTTTAAAAGATTAACTGAGTCTCAATCACCGAGGAGAAATTCCGCTATCTTCAACCCGGTGTGCTTATTCAGGTAGTGGTTGTCATTCCCACAATTTGCATCAAGTATGCAGGCTGGGCACCCTTCTTTGCATGGGCATTTCCCCAATCTCTCCCCTGCCCTTTCAAGCAGCTGCCCAAAGCCCCCAAACGCAGCCCTAACAATTCCATTTCCCCCATGCACTCCCTCGTATATAAACACCCGCCCGGACGGATAGCTTATGCCACCGATTTCATTGGGGTCGCAGGTGGTCAGCGTGGGCAGAAGGGCAATCATAATGTGCTCCAGCGCATGTAGCCCCTGGGAAAAATCCTCAGTGCCAAGCTCACCGCCGCACCCCTCCGGCACGTCGAACCAGAGTGCATTTGTATCATATTCATGGGTCAGCTCTTCCCCGCTATCAAAATGCTTCTCACCGACCTTGAGGTTGCTCCCTATTTCCTTAATGGCAAAGCCGTTCACTGAATCGCACATGTGCACCTTGCCATAGTTAAGCTCAAGCGCATTGGCTCCATTCCCACTTTTTCGCGCCACCAGTGATTTTAACGGGTCGGCATCTTTCGTGTGCAATGCCTTCGTGTAATATTCAGTCTCTTCCAGCATCCTGGCTACCCGTGCAATTCCTCCCTTAAGGTCCAGCGATTCTACCCGATAGGTCTCGCCTGCGTGGAGGTAAAGCGCACCCTCAAATAATTCATTTATCGCCATGGGCATTTCCCTGAACCCTATCTGCCTGTCCCCTTCGAATATATCCACCCTGCGCCCCACCGACCTCAGCCCCAACCCCCTGAGCAACTCATTGCCCCTGCTTGTCGGGATATACACTTTCCTGAAATTCAGGGCAAGTTTTTGCCCCACAAGTTTTTCCAGAAGCGTCTGTGCCTGGGGTTCATCATTCAGCTCATCTATGGTAAGGGGGTAATCCTTCATCATTGCCAGCAGGTGGGCGGTTGCAATCTCTTCGTTCGTGGGATTCAGGTAGCATTTCTCGGCATGCCCGCCGACATACTCATCGGTATTCTCAAAATAGAACAAATCCAGGGGGTTTTCCCGTGCAATGTATATTCCATAGCCCGTCTGCCCGCGCCTGCCTGCCCTTCCCAGCCGCTGCCTCACCCTTGTCAGCCTGCCCGGGTAGCCGCACAATATCACCGAGCCCACATCCCCGATATCCATGCCCAATTCCAGCGCCGATGTGGTCACCAGCCCCTTCAGTCCCCTGTCTCCGCTATCTTTGAACTCTTTCTCCACATTCCTCCGGTACTTATCGTCGAATCCGCTCCTGTAGATGGCTGTCCTGAGCCCAAGCCTCCTTGCATATATATTAAGCAGCTCGGCAGTCCTGTGGGAATTGGCAAACACCAGGAATTTTCCAGGCAATTTCTCAGCCACTGCAGCAGTGGTTGAGAACACCCCCACCTCCTGGGAATAAATAAGGTAATGGCACATGTCGCTGGCCCTGCCTGTGGTGGACATGGCCTGAAACGTTTCGCCCAGGAGCGCCTCGGCGAACTCTCCTGCATTCCCAATGGTTGCAGAGCAGCAGATGAATCGCAGTTGCGATTCAGTTTTCATGTCTTTCCGCGCGTCTGCGGCTGCGCTGGTCTTCACGTCTTCATTACTAATTTTCAGCCTGCCGTGTTTCATCCTGTTGACCACGCGTTTCAACCGTTTCATCACATTATGTACATGCGCCCCGAACGTTCCTGTATAGCAGTGCACCTCGTCAATCACCACGTATTTCAAATTCTCGAAGAAGTAGGCAAACCTCCTGGAATGCATGAGCATATGGTGGAGCATGTCCACATTTGTCACTATAATCGGTGTCCTGTCGAAGACGATTCTGTCCCTCTGGGCCTGGGGCGTATCGCCGTCATATGCCCCACACCGCGCCCCCAGCAGGCTGAACCGCTTTATCCGCTCCTCCTGGTCCCTTGCAAGCGCCTTTGTCGGGTAAAGTATGAGCGTGCATTTCCCCAGGAGGGCTGCCTTCACTGCCGGGATGATGAAAATTTCGCTTTTCCCGCTGGCAGTCGGCGCCGAGATAACGATATTTTCACCTTTTTCAATCAAAGCGATGGCATTTGCCTGGTGCCTGTATAGTTTCTCTATCCCGCGGAGCGCGAGCACTTGCCTGGTGACCTCGTCAATTTGGCTGTCGCTGTATTCAAAAGCAGTCCGTTTCTCAATGATTTTTTTTGGATGGAATTCCTCAAGCAGCTTATCAAGATTATCCATATCAATGTTAGAATCTACCATGCCTTATTTATGCATGTAGATAAAAATAAGTCTACTATTTTCCTTTTTGTCAAGCATCACGAATCCGTAGCGCTCGAACTGGGCTGGCACGCCAATTTCCATCCCAGCGCAATTTGCTTCGCAATATCCTTTGTCCATGCGCAGGCTGTCTCCATTGAATTTTTCCCCATCAAACAATTCTGATGCGACCATTACTTCGCACTTCACTGCCGATTCTTTTGGAACCCATTGAATGATACGAGTTTCGGGTTTCGAGATTTGAGTTTCGTTATCAATTTCCTCCACTTTTTCCGTCTCCAGGATATCTTTTTTCTTACCAACCACTCTCACAGCGCAGAAATCCTTGAGCCTCGCAGCATCCCCTATTTTAAGCGCCTCAAAATCATTCTCGTCAATATAATACTCCCCTGTTGCCTCAAGCTTCCTCATGCCCAGGTTCCCGGAAGGGTGCGCCTTCAGCGAAACTGCCTCTGGTTTTGCGCCATTTACTTTCAGCACCTTCTTTCCCCTCGCAAAGAAATACCGTCTGGCAACCGGGTCAATGATTTTCTTGTTGAGCGCCAGCAATTTCTCCAGTTTCGGCGTGCTCTCCACCTTTGACAGCCCGAATGAAAGCACAAACTCCATTATAGCCTCTGGTCTGATGCCCCTTCTCTTGAGTGCTGCAATTGTCACCAGCCTGGGGTCATCCCAGCCATCCACTTTTTTATCATCAATCAATTTCTTTATCTCCCGCTTGCTGACAGGCACGCCCTCAATCCCAAGCCGCGAAAATCCCACAATCTTCACGTTCCTGAGCCCCAGCGCCTCCTGCATGCAGGCATAGAGCTCGTCCCTCAATTCATATTCCTTGGAGCGCATGGCATGGGTCACACCCTCAAGCGCATCCATCACGGGCGCCACAAAATCATAATTCGGCCAGGCCCGGTATTTCCGTCCCTGCCTGTAATGTGGCACGTCAATAATCCTGAAAAGGGTTGGGTCGCGCATCACCGTGTTTTCGCTTGCCATGTCCCCCCTGAATCTTATTACCGCCTTGCCTGCCGCAAGCGTTGTTTTCATCTCGGTGAAAAGCGCCAGGTTGCCAGCCGCGTCCCGTTCCCTGCAGGCACAGCCCATTTTCTTCATCCTGTTCTCCTTCATCACTTCCTGGGGGCAGGTGCAGGCATAGGCATTGCCCGAGCGGATAAGCTTCTCTCCATAAGCGTAGATTTTTTCTATAGAATCAGATGTGAAGGTAGGCGCACTGTGCTCAATCCCAAGCCATTTGATATCCTGGGCGATGCTTTCCACATACTCCTGGCTCTCCTTCTCCGGGTTAGTGTCATCAAACCTAATCAGCAGTTTGCCGCTGTATGCATTTGCCGCCTCATAATTCAGGAAAAGCGCTTTTGCATGCCCTATGTGCAGGTGGCCGTTCGGCTCAGGCGGAAACCTGGTGACGACCTCATTCATTTTCGCATCTGGCAATACAATTGAATGGTTTCGGGTTTCGGGTTTCGAGTTTGGGGTACTTGTTTCAATCCCATATTTTTTCAATTCCTTTTCAATTTCCTTTTTGCCCAGCGCGTTGATTTCCTTCACAATGCCGGCAACAAGCTTCATGGTGGCAGCAATATCCTTTCTGGCTTCGGCAGATTCGCCCAGCACTCTTCCAGCCACGGCTTTCTCATTGGCCTTGCCGAAATCAAAAGCGTTTTTCAGCGCATATTTTTTAATCAGTCCCTCAATTTCCATCTAAAACAGCTCACAAACTCAAAAAGTATCCATTCACTCTAGTTTTTTCTTCGGTTGGCATACCTTGCAACATCAATGCCCCTGAGGAAAAGCTCCTCTGCCTGCCTGCCCATAATCAGCAGGTTCGCGCTTCTCAGCGCTTCCAGGTCTTTTGATGCGGTAAGGAACAGGGCAACCTTTAGTTGCTGTTTCCAGAGCGCCAGCTCTTCCTGCGGGTCCTTGGCTTTCAGGAATGGAAGTGCCGCCCCGGCCATTTTCGCGCCAAGGGCAATCCCTTTTGCGGCATTCAGCCCGTTTCTCACACCGCCGGTGGCAATCACATCAATGAGTTTTGCGCACTCGCAAATGCATCTCACCGTCGGATTGCCCCATTCCCCGAACCCGCTTATTGTCGCTTTCCTGTGCGATTCAACCTTGCTCCAGGAAGTGCCGCCGCTGCCTGAGACATCAATGAATTTCACGCCTGCCTGCTTGAGCTCATGGGACACTTCGCGGGAAATGCCTGCGCCGGTTTCCTTCGCAATCACCGGGCAATCAAGCTTCGAGCAGACATTCCCAATTGCCCTGAGGCAGCCGGTGAAATTGCGGTCTCCCTCGGGCTGGATGGCTTCCTGCAGGGGATTAAGGTGGATGGCAAGCGCATCAGCGCTAATGTCCTCCACCAGTTTCTTCACGGTTTTAATATCATATTTTTTCAGCTGGTAAATGCCAATGTTGGCAATCACCGGGATTGTCGGGGCCACCTTCCTCACGTCATAGGTGGGCGTCAATTTTGGGTTCTCAACCATGGCCCTCTGGGAGCCGACGGCAAATGCGCACCCTTCCTTTTCAGCAGCCGCAGCCAGTTTTTTGTTGGTTTTCCCAGCCTCCGGATAGCCGCCTGTCATGCCTGTGATGATAAGGGGCGCCTTAAGCTTTTTGCCGAGGAATTTGGTGGTTATGTCTATCTTGCCCAAATCAAGCTCCGGGAGCGAGCAATGAATGAACGAAACATCGCCAAAGCCGCCGCTGGAGGTGTATTCAATATTATGGCTGCGGCAGATTTCCACGTGCTCGCCCTTTCTCTTCTCAGTCTGGGTGGCTGTCATGAAATTAATTTGGCAATCAGTGTTAAAAAACGTGTGGGCAGCTCATTCATTTAATAATTCCTTTCCCCAAATCATTTCATGGCACTCAACATTGTGGTATTCTCCTCAGGCTCCGGCTCGAATTTCCAGGCAATCATTGACCACATCAGGGACAAATCGCTCGATGCGAAAATCCTCGCATTTATTTGCGACAACCCTCAGGCAAGGGCAATCGAGCGCGCCAGGGCAAATCAAATCCCAGCCTACTTATTCGATGCGAAAAAATACCCCACGCGTGAGGATTACGACCTTGACATAAAGAAAACCATTGACAGCCTGAAGCCAGACCTCATCATCCTGGCAGGCTACCTGAAAATCATAAAAAGCAGGGAGCTCCTCTCAGCCTACCGCCACAGAATCCTGAACATCCATCCTTCCCTGTTGCCTGCATTCAAGGGTTCCACCAATGCCCAGGAAGAAGCATTCAACCATGGCTGCAAGGTCGCAGGATTGACCATCCATTTTGTCACCGAGGATGTGGATGGCGGTCAAATCATCTACCAGGAGGCAGTGGACATCTCAAATTGCAATTCCGCAGAGCAGGTGCGCGAAAAAATCCTCAAGTGCGAACACAGGGCATTCTCAACGGTAATACAGATGTTCAATGACTGCAATTTCAGGATTGACGGGCGAAGGGTTATTTTTGAGAAGAAGTGATTGAGCGTAATTATCCTTGTTTTGCCACTATCAACCGAAATGTTTATAATAAACAAAATATTTATTATTGCATGCTTAGCTATAAACTTTCTGAAATGGTGCTCAAGGCAATTGAGAATTCGCCAATGGGCATCACGAATTTAGAGGTATTGGAAAGTTTGAGCCTGTCAGGCCCGTTTACTTTGAAAACAACGCTGAGCAGGCTAAACAAAAGCGGCCGCATTATCAGGTTGAAACGCGGTGTTTATTCCAGCAACCCAATGCGGGACGTATACGCTTGTGCGCAAGCTTTATTTAATGGCTATCTTGGTTTCTCAACGGCCTTATATCTCCGCGGTCTTATCTCCGAGCTCCCATTTACAGTTACTGTAGTAACTGCGTCAAAATCATTCACAAAAACATTCGCGGCATATCAGTTTAAGGCTGTGGCACTTAAGGAAAAGGCCGTTGGATTTGAAAACAAAGGCCCATATGTTGTGTCAACGCGTGCTAAATCGCTGTTTGATTGTATCTATCTGCCGAAATACTCTATTGAACAAGAAAAGCTGGTCAATGCATTTAAAGATGCGTCACTTCTGCCTTCGGAGTGGCGCGAATTCCGGCATTATGTGAAAAAATTTGCTGTCGGCGATATCTCAAAAAGATTCTTGAATGTTGAGAGGGCAATTAAGGGTTGATGTTATGGCTGAATTAAATATGGAGCTTTGCAAAGCCATTGCGGTCCAGCACGGCCTTCCACTCCAATTTGTAATCAAGGAGTTTTATGTTTTTGACGTCCTGGAGCAGATAACCGCCATTACCGTCATTTCAAAACGGCTCGCATTTAAAGGAGGCACTGCATTAAGCAAAGTTTACCTGGGGAAACTTCAGCGATTTTCAGAAGATTTGGACTTTGATTCAAATACAGAAAGCATCGCAGAAACAATGAGATTGTGCAAACAAATAGCCGAGAAACTTACGGGCTATGAGATTAAAGAGTTCAGGCGTGTCAGGGGTACCATCCAATTCTATTGCATGTATGAGGGCCCATCAGGCATGGCTGACCATGTCAGAGTGGATATGTCAGCAAAAAAAATTCTAAGTGCCAAGCCATTGGCCATAAAACCTGCAATCTCCGCAGTTACCCAGCGTTCCGTAACCGGATTTTCTGTTTATGCCATTGAAGACCTTGCCGCACAAAAATTAGGTGCTCTTGGAAGGAGGTATGAAGGCAAGGATTTTTATGACGTGCATGCTGCACTACCACTGTGCGGTGCGCTTGGCAGTGCAATAACTAAAATGCTTATGGCAGAGAAGATAGACACAAACGCCAGTGCTTTCCTAAAGCAGGTAATTCAACAGATAAAAAAAGCTGATTATAAAAAACTTCGCAACCTGACAAACCCTTACATTCCGGTGCCCAACCGCCCAAGGAGCTGGCAGCAGCTTAAAAACGATTTGATTCTGAAACTGGAACTCCTCCAGGAAAAGATTTAATCGCCGAAGGCCTGAGGGTGCGCTGTTACACTTTTCATTTCGACGAAACCCGTATTTCTTTGACCGTCATCCCTTCAACGGTCGCCTCAACTCTCACGGGATATGATTGGTTCATCAGGATGTCAAGCTGGCCGATGGGCTGGCTCACGCGCGCCGTGAAGAGCTGATTATTAACGCGATACGCCCTGTCATTCTCATCCACCAGCACGCCTGGGATATGGCCGTGCATCTCCCTTCTTACTGTGGCAGTCTCTGCGCCGATTGCGCCCCCTATTTTGTCAGCAGTCATGTTCAGGGGCGCGTCCGCATACAATTGGTAGCTCTGCGGGTTTATCTGGAACCTTCCGTTCGGCCCTATGATTGCGCGCGCGCTCCAGACGATTGTGTATTGTGTGGTGTTGACATTCGGTTCAGTGGACGCTTCCATTTCCACCCTGTCCGTGTAGTTTGCAAATGAGGCCACCCAGCTCAGGTTTCGCAGTTTCTCAACCTCATCAGGCGCAAACCTGCCGATTATCGTTATCCTAGAATCTATCTTTGGCAGGAATGTCACATTCGCCAAACCAATGGCCTCTGCCTGCATCATCACCTGCCAATTCGGAGCCAGGCGCATGTCCCAGGGCATGACACCGTCCACGAGAATGCTCCTTCCGAAATAATCAATGCGCATGCTGGCAGTGAAATTCTTCTTGTATGGCTGGAAATCGAGCGTGTAGTGGTTCAGGGTGCGGTTGTCATAATATCCATTTACCTCGATGCTGAACCTGTCCCCTAAGGCGAACAGCGGCTCAACCGGCACAACTACAGATAGGTTTCGCATGCCTGGTGCCGAGAAGGAGAAATTGCCATTGGATTTGAATGTGGCATTTGAAAGGTTGAGCGCAAGCAGTTTGGCGTAAACTGCCGGGATGCCTGCTGTTGGTGCAATCTGCAATGTGAGTTTTCCAGCTTCAGCTGTTTTGCCAGTTATTTTGTTATTTGCAAATAGTTCTTTGACTGTTGGTTCAAGCCCTGCCGGCATTGAATTTGCAGAAATCCCAGGAGATTGCACATAAAGCACAGGCTCGTACCCCTCAAAGGTTGCCTCTGTCGCGATGTTAACCGAACTGCCAATTGGCGCAGCCGGCGAAGGATTTGGCTCAGCTTGCGGTGCCATGTGAAAATAGGCTGCAACCAGCAGGAGCAGCATGCCTGCCCCGAATAAAATATAATTAATGCCAGAGTCGTCCATGCATCAGATATTAATTGAAATAATTAAAAAAGAGAAAGGTTGATGTTGCCGCACCATTACGGCGCCTATCGCTGAGTGGCAGAGTTGAATCGACCTTGATGGTAGATTGAATGCTTCTGATGAAGCATAGCTCGACGAACAAGGTTCGCCGATAGCTCAATGGCAGAGCTGTTGATTGAATGCGCTTCGCGCATAGCTCAATGCCTGCAGGCATTGATGGCTCTTCGAAAAATCTGATATCATGGCTCTCAATCTCTTTTTTGTAAAAACACTTGTAGTTCCCAGATGCGCTTTCGCGCATAGGGCACTATTGAGCCATATGGCTCAATCCGTGTTCTTTCTCCCAAAGACATTTTGAGGGAGGTAATGCGATAGGAACCGATGGTGCATTGCACCGTCGGGCTATCGCCCAAGAGGGAGATTCAACCGTAGGTTCCTTCGTTTTTCTAAAAGAAAGAGGCTTATTTCTTGACTCTAAGTTCCCTTTTCTTTGGTCTGAGCGCCTTGTAGCCGCATCGCCTGCACTTGGTTACGCCTACCTTATTCCTTGCCTTGCAGGAGCGGCAAATCACTATCTTTGCAATTTCCCTATCAGCTTCAGGTATCTTTCCCATAATAATCACAATAGCTTTTCAATAGGTTGCTTTTGTCTGTGAAGGGTTATAAACTAAAGTGGTGAATTTGTTTCAGCAGAGCCTCTGATGAGATTTGAACTCATGACCTACCGCTTTCCAGTTTCCTTCATTACAAGGCGGTTGCTCTACCACTGAGCTACAGAGGCAAATATGATTTATCGGGAGGCCAAGAGAATTGAATGCACCAGTTGGCGCATAGCTCGAAAAGTCCTGCGGGACTTTCCGATACCACCTGCTTCGCAGGTGGATGGATTGGCAGTGGCCTCACGAGAATTCAAGGACAACAGTCCTTGAGATTTTCGCTATCAAGCGAAAACTGGATTTGCGAATGAGCCTTCATACCCTGCACATTGTGCAGGGTCTCTCGCATCAGCGAGAGAGGCTCTTCGGAAAATCTGATATCTAATTCAGTAACGTAA
>MNVF01000102.1 GCA_001871535.1 Candidatus Micrarchaeota archaeon CG1_02_49_24 | reverse complement strand
GGCAAGATTCAATCGCTATCAAGCGAAAACTGGATTTCCGAATGAGCCTTCATACCCTGCACATTGTGCAGGGTCTCCCGCATCAGCGAGAGAGGCTCTTCGGAAAATCTGATTTTTATTCAATTCTTTTTCTAATTTTTTTCCATTCTTTTATCCAAAAACCAGAAAATCCAGAATAAAACGAATATAAATCCAAAATAACGAATTATACATTACCTACTTAGAATGGCTATGATGGTGTAAAGGCAGCACGGGGGCCTGTGGGAGGCCTCTCTTTTCACAGAAAAGAGAGCCCTCGGGAAGAGAAAAGGTATAAGTGCCTTTTCTGTTTCCCACCCCCTTCAGTAAAATGGAGGGGGAACGTGGGGGAACCAGAATGTGAACGAGCGCTTCGATGCATTGCATCGATACAGCGCGAAGTGAACTTCAGGTTCCCTCGGCAGATAGCCCTTAGTCCGGGTTCGAATCCCGGTCATGGCCCATTATTTATTATTAATCTAAAATCTCACGCAATAAGTAGTCCTGTAAATCCTCTTGCCCTGTTTCTGCCCATGGAGCTTGTAGCTCTTCAGCGCCTTGAGGTGGAGTTCAGTAAGCACGTAGTTGAGCGCCCTCTTCTCTCCGACGAATATGTCCAGCCCGTCCTTCATATCCTCGATTTTCGGCAGGAATGTCTGCTCCCTCAGCATCTTGATTATCTTGTCAGCGCGCTTTTCATAATCTCCCCTCAATTGGAGAATCGCCTCGAAATAGCCCGTATAGCGCCTGTTGCAGTCCCGGCAGCTCTGCTCCTCAAAGAGAATCAGCCTGGGCATCTCGATTTCAATGCCCTCAGTGCTTATGGCCTGGAGCAGCCGGTCATCGCCAATCAGCCTGACCTTGTCAGTCTTCAGCTTCTCTTTCAGGACATCAAGCAGCTTCTCCGGCTCCATCCATTGCCTGTAGCTTATCCTGCCGCACCTGGGGCATTTCACAAGCTTGACGTCTTTCAGCTCGCGGCCCTTGAACCTGTAGGTATAGCATTTCATGCAGAATGTGCCAGCAGCTTCGCTCCTGCTGATTTTTGCCCCACAGCCAGCACACATAATAACCCTTGCCATATTTGCCATACCTCTATTCTGTCTGCAAATGTTTAAATTGTCGCCCGCGCTAACTACATCTGTGATATATTCATGCTGAGAAAGAAGCTTGTGCGCATAACCGACTATTTTTTCGGGCTGCCTGATGCGAAAGTTACGCTTGCCCTCCTGATTGGGCTCTCCATCATTTCTCCAATCGCCCTCTATGATTCATTCAGCCCGGCCTCCCTAATGAAAGGGCTATTGCTTTTTGCAATCCCTAGCATACTCGTTTCATATATCCTATATCTCCTTGAGCCGAAAATCCAGTTGAAGCGGCCTCTTTTCCTCTCGTTTGTTGGCGTGCTGATATATCTTGCGGCATATTATTTGTCCTATACGGTTGGCTTGAATGTTATGTTGTTTGCCGGGTTTGCGGCCTCATTTGTGCTCTGGCACCTGGTTTCCAGGCTGTTCTTCTTCCTGGACGACAAAAAAAGTTTTGTCGTTGCATTATTCCAATTCATTAGTTATGCAATTCCTGCAAATCTTTTTGGAATTCTTTCCACATCAGATGTACCTCTGGCATTTGCCAGTTCCCTACTTTCAGCAGTGGTATCGTACCTTTTGGCAGAGGTTACGGGAGGCCCTTTCAGAAAAGCATTCGGCATTTCCATAATTGAGGGAGTCTCCCAATTCTTTGGCCAGTGGCTCTATGGTTCCCAGGAGCTTGACAGGGCATTTGAAAAATTAGGCGTCAGTGTGGAATCAATCATCGGAGTTTTCCGCTTCAGGACAAAAACCCAGAACATTCTTCTTGTTTCCCCAAATGTGCATTTCGGGCCGTTCGGAACACTCGGAGGCAGCAGGTTCAGCTCAATGCTAGCCGCTGAGCTCAAAAAATCAAAAAATGATATTGTTGCAGTTTTCCACGGCACTGCCGGCCACGAGCTCAACCCGGTCTCAGAATCGGAATTTCAAAAATTGAAGGATGCCGTCCTGCATGCAATTTCATCAATCAGGCTTTCTCCGGCAAAAGGCAGTTTTTCCAAGGCAAGCTCAGGTGCTGAAACTGCCTATTCCCTGGTTTCAAATGAGCGCGTCTTCCTCACGCTCACCCGCGCACCGCTCTCAACCGAGGATATTGATTACACCCTTGGAAGCCTCCTGAGGCAGGCTGCCCTCAGCCGCTGCAAAAACGCCATGGTTGCAGACGCGCACAACGCAGAGACTGCAGAATTCGAGCCTGTGCTTCCCGGCTCGCAGATAGCGCTCAATTACTCAAATGCAATCGCCACGGCGCTGAAAAAACTGTCTGCCCCTGAAAACTTGCTTGTAGGCGCATCCTCAGTCCACCCTGATGATGATTCAATGTGCGGTGGTGGAGTGAATCTGCTGTTGTTTGCAGCCGGCAAATCGGCATTTGTGCAGCTTGTATTTGATTCAAATGGGATAGTGCCGGAATTCAGGAATCGGTTGGTCGCAGTCCTTCAGGAAAGGGTCAGGCGCTCGTTTTCGGGTGATATCCTCTGCGAAATCTGCACCACTGACACCCATGAAAAGAACGTGAAGAAAGGCGTTGTCAATGCGCTTGGGGCTGGCAATAGCGAAAGCACAGGAAAACTGGAAAAGCTCGCGCTTAAGCTGTTTGATGAGGCGGTTGCAAACCTTTCCGAGGCAGAATCCGGAATGGCTGTTGAGAAATTCACATTCAAGGCAATTGGCAAGGAAAACATGGAGCGGATGATGCTTGCAATCTCCACAAGCCTTACCTACGTTAAAATCCTGGGCGCATCAATCCTGGTTGCGCTTGTGCTCGGATTGATTGCGTTGTCTGTCTTATAATTACAGTTCCTAAAACTCTTCCTTAAATAGTGCCCTTCACCATAAACTTTCTTGGTGGTTTTCATGACTCCTGTTACTAAGGCAAATCAAACTATTTTCACATTTGGCGGTCCACAGGCAACAGGATCGCGCCAGAGCGTGCTTGCAAGGGAAATGCTCGCCCAGCCAAAATCGCTTGCTGATACATTGAACGGTCAGAGGGGTGCAGTGACCGAGTTTGCCAAATATTTGCAGAAACATGGCACTACTCTGGTTGACGTTGTTGCAATCGGCTCCTCAAGAAATGCCGCCAACATTGGCAGGTTTGCAATGCCAAGTGGCATTTCCCTAAATGTGCAGGAACCGCCTGACTATATTCCAACTTCAAAGGTCGTAGTATTCGTCTCCCAGTCAGGCGCAAGCAGCGACGCGGTGCCAGTTTTTGACCGACTCAAATCAATGAAGAGACAACGGCCGCTCATAGTTACCCTTACAAACACCCTTGACAGCCCATTTGCTGCAGGCGCAGACATAGTATTGCCAACCTATGCCATGAAGGAAGAGGCAATAGCAGCAACCGGCACCATGATATCAGCTGCCGCAACCTTCATGCACCTTGGCGTTGAGCTCGCAATAGCAAAGGACAGCATAATGTCAATGCCTGGGCTCGCAATAGCAAAGGACGGCATAATGTCAATGGAGTTGATGGGCGGCTTGCCTGCCTCAGTTGGCAACTATTTTGGCTCGCTCGGAAGGTCAACTCTAGGGGAGGTTGTCGAGTCGCTGAAAGATGTTGTCCTCATTGCATTCCTAGGTGAGAGAATATTCCGGGGCGTTGCAGATGAATGTGCCCTCAAGGTGCAGGAAACAGCTGAAGTAATCACCATCTCAAACGGCACGCGCATGTTCAGGCACGGCTACAATGCGCCATTCGGCGCTCGCGTGCCTCCTGTATCTAAGCTGAAGAAGGGGATTTTCGTCTTTTTGTCCGGGGATGAAACAGAGAACAAAATCGTGGCTAATTATGCTGCCCATGCTGATAAAAAAGGTTACCAGTTCCACAGCATTGGCTATGGGAAGTGGTCACAATCTTTGAATTATAGTCAGTTTGTCCGTAATTTCTGTGTTATCCCCATGACGGGTTCTCTATATCAAAGTTGGGAGCCGGCGAAAGCACTTCTTTCAATAGTGGAAGGCCAAGTGCTCGCCCATGACCTTGCCGTTGCAAAAGGGCTTGAACCAGGAACTTCTGAGATATTGTCAAAAGTAGTGGTGGATAACCCGGGCAACTAGGCAAATAAGCTTGGTCCAAAGCCTGTGGTTATCTCACAAGCTCCAGCCATTTTGCATATTTTTTATTCGTCCCGTTCACTATGTCAAAGAACGCGCTCTGGAGCTTCTCAGTGATGGGTCCGCGGCTTCCATTGCCTATCTTCTTCCCGTCAACTTCCCTTATAGGCGTAACCTCTGCCGCAGTGCCTGTGAAAAACAATTCGTCTGCTAAGCAAATATCCCCTGGTTTAATCTTTTCTTCCCTGGTTTTATATCCCAAATCCTTTGCAATCTCAATGATGCTTGCCCTGGTTATGCCCTCAAGTATTCCTGAATCAAGCGAAGGCGTTTTTATAGCGCCATTTTTGATGAGAAAAATATTCTCGCCCGGCCCTTCCGAAACCGTGCCATCCAGGTTCAGCAGCAAGCACTCGTCATAGCCCTCCTCCTTTGCCTCGATTTTGGCCATCGCGGAGTTGACATAGCCGCCGCATATTTTTTTGTCAGGCGGGATTATGCCCGGGTGATGTCTCCTAATGCTGGATATTTTGACCCTGATGCCATTCCTCAGCCCATCTTCCCCCAGGTAGGTGCCCCATCTCCAGCAGGCGATTGCGACGTCAACTGGGTTTTTCAGGGGATAGATGCCCATTTCGCTATATCCAAAATAGGCAATCGGCCGTATGTAACAGCTGTCCAGGCCGTTTTTGCGGACTGTCTCTTTTATTGCCGCAATCAGTTCCCCTGCGCTATAGGGTATCTTCATCTTGAATGCGGTGGCTGACCTGAGCAGCCTCTTAATGTGGTCCGTCAGCCTGAACACTGCAGGGCCTTCCGGCGTGCTGTAGCACCGTATGCCCTCGAACACTCCTGTGCCGTAATGCAGCGCATGGCTCAGGACATGGATTTTTGCATCCTTCCAATTGACCAGTTTCCCATTCATCCAGATAAATTTGCTTTCTTCCAATGGCATGTCAGTCACCAGTTTACAGTTTTCGGTTGTCAGTGCTCACAACTTTAGCACATCGTCCATCCCAAATGTCTTCCCCGGCTTCCTGTTCTGGCTCAGCCAGAGCGCGCTTTCAATTGCGCCCGTTGCGAATTCCTTTCTTGAATACATTAGAGATGAGATGTTCAGCAGACCGTGGGCTCCGCCCACCCGCAATTCGTGATAGCCAGGCATGCCGCCTGTCCTTGTAACTGCCATGTCAATTTCGCCCTGTTCGTGCTTTTTCTTGCCCTCCCCGCGGAAATTAATCCTCTTTGCCGCGCCCTCGCCAATCACAACCTCGGCAAGCTTCCTGGCAGTGCCCGATGGGCTGTCCACCTTGCCAGTGTGATGCTCCTCAAACACTGCGAAATCATAATTCAATCCCTTGAGGGCTGCGGCTGCCTTCCTCGCAAGCGCGAAATGAACATTCACCAATATGGAGAAATTCGGCGCTATCACTGCAGATACCGCGTTCTTCTTAACTGTCTCGCGGATTTTTGCCAAGTCCCCATCGCCCATTCCTGTGGTGCCTATCACCAGGTCAACCCCGCACTTTGCAATCCTCTCAGCAAGCGCCGGCTCTGCCGCCGGGGTTGTGAAATCAATGGCCACATCCACTCCCTTTAAGGCACTCTCAAGCTTGTCAGCCGACAGGATGGACATGCCTTCATAGCTTCCCTGTGCCTGGTCAATGCAGGCAGTAATCTGCACCTTATTCGCGTAGCTAGCCCTAAGTTCATTGGCAATCTCCCTGCCCATCCTTCCCATTCCGACTAGTGCGACTTTAATCATCAGAATCACCTGTTACCAATACGTTGTGTTTTCATTCTCTGGCTCCCTTCGGGTTATCATATCTTTTTTCCTTATTGATTTATATATATTAAATAGATGGATAGTGTTTGGGCGGTTTGTTTGCCAGCAATTACAATAAGATTCAATGCCCCTCAGGCTTTAGCCCATGTAGTGTTCATATCCGCGGTTATCGGCTAAATGGTTTTTCATAAAGCGGTACATATTTCCTGTGCGTAAGGACTTGTGCGCTTTCCACATTCTGGGGCAGGTAGTGGAAGTAGTCAAGGTCTCCTACATGGACAACCTCAAGTTGGCGAAGAGCCAACGAGATCAAGCCGGTTTCAGCCCGTTGCCCAAGGATTGCATCCGGCAGAACCACGCAGGTTATTCCCAGCGGGTTTAGGCTAGGGGAATAAAGTTTTGTATTTGCCCTATCAGCTTCCAGCACCACAACGTCTCCGCTGGTTGATTCAACCAATCGCTTGGCATAATCGGCAACTGCTGATGCTGCCTGCTCCAAAGAGTGTGTTCTCAGGTCAAGAAAGTTGTCGGCGTGCGCCAACGATTTTTTTGATAGTTTTGCCGCGGTGGTTGCAGGCCCGTGGAATATATGGATTAATGTCCCATTTGATTTTATCTCTCCCAGCAGCAGTTTTGCTTTTGGTTCCTGCAATGCGCATTTAAAGAGATATGCATCCATGAGCAGGGTTGTGGGTTGTATGTATCCTGGGATGTTCTCAATGTCGAATGCCATCTCAAGTCTGTCGTTGACTATTGGGCCGTCTATCCCTAAATGGTCCCCTGCCTTCAGGCATGCCGCGATTGCTAACAGTGAGTCCAGGATTTCTGGATAGCCTTCGCTGTCAGTCATTACGAACAATGAAGTAGTTATTGATGGAATGCCATGAGCCATGCAGAACTTCTGCCTTAGGCCGCCGCGCTCAAGCAAGGCCGTTGTCGGCCTGGAAGTGGAGGTCGGCCCTGTTACTGCAGCCAGCAGTTCTGGCATGTGGGTCAGGTCATAGCGGTTCAAACTATACGATACCAGGTCATCAGGCACTTGGCTTGCCCTCAGATCGTTAATGATATGACTATAATATTGGTCTGTGAATGCAAGAATCCTGACTCCCTGTGCCTTTAATTTAAGGAGCCTGCTGGTGCCAGATGGCCCCATCAAAATAAGCGAAATTCCTTCCAGCAGCAATGTCTTCAGTTCAATGTCTGGCTGCATTTTCTGATAGGGGTTCCTTAGTATGGCAGATGAGGAAGTGAACGTTAGCGAATGCTCCAATTGTATCTCTTCAAGGGTCCTGAAATCAGGTGATTCTGTTGCAATCAGCTTAAGGAATTCCATTACTGGCTGAGTGAGCCGTGCCTGGTGTTCTTCCAGTTCCCCAGGAACGGGCAATGGCTGAAAAATATCATCTACATTACAAGTAGTTGCCACCACTCCGGCAAGGAATCTTTTCAGGGATTCACTTGCGTTTTGGTCCGGCTCGCCAAATTCACCAAGGTCCAACCCAGAAATATCAGGCAATCCATCCATGAATCTTGGTTTTCCGTCAAATGGGCCTTCTACGCATATTCTTCCCCAAAGGGTATGTGCCAAGTCCATGTCACGCTGTTCTGTGATGTCTGCCCTGGCTGCAAGTCTACCTGGGAAGGTGTCGCACGGAGGCTGCCCGCGCCATTTCTTCAGCCTGCAATCCCGGGTGCATGTATTGTGGAGCACGCCTTCATTCACAAACCCGCAATAATATTTGACCATAGATAATTTATGGGTGGTAACTACTATAATACTATACTAAAGAAAGCTGTAGGGCTTACGTCAAAGGGAATAAATAATTGCCCTCTGGCTCAGCTGCCTTGAAAGGTTCAGTTTTTCGAATGGCTTGCCCTTGCACAAAAGCTTGATTTCATCCGCAAGCCCATCCACCTTCATATCCTTTTTCGTGTTGCTTTCCCTCACAGTCACTGCAAGCACTCCTTCATTTTCCTCCTTCTCGCCCACCACCGCCACATAGGGCACCCATTCCCTGCCGGCATCCCTTATTTTCTTGCCGAGTGATTCGTTCCTGTCATCCACATCCACGCGCACATTCTTTTTCTCAAACGCATCTGCAACCTTGGCTGCGAATTCATTGTTCTTATCCGACACTGGTATTACCCTCACCTGGGTTGGTGAGAGCCACACGGGCAGCATTGGCATCTTTCCCTGCGCTGCTTTCAGCGCCTCGGTTTCCAGCAAAGCATACACCACGCGCTCCAGGCTCCCCGAGAGCGATGCATGCAATATGTGCGGCCTCTTTTTCTGGCCGTCCCTGCCAACATAGGAAATGTCAAAAGTCTCAGAATTCTCAACATCTATCTGGACGGTTGACAAAGCGCTCGCCTTTTCCATGGTGTCTATGTAATTGAACTCGAATTTTGTGATGAAGTAGGCGTACCTTCTGTCAAAAATCTCAATGAGAATCGGCTTCTTCACCACATCCTTCACGAGATGGATATACCATTCTTTATTCACATTGTAAAATTCTTCCAGCGCCCTGAATGCCACTTCTGTCTCGATGGTGAACGCATCCATCACGTTCATGCTTTCCTTGAGCTGCGCCTCAAACTCATTCCTGCCAGCCTCGTAATCTGCCACCACCGTGTGCATATCGGGCATGGTGAACGCCCTCAACCTTTTCAGCCCTGCCAATTCGCCGCTCTGCTCCCGCCTGAAAGAGTATCTCGTCAGCTCGTAAATCTTCAATGGCAAATGCCTGTAGGTGATGGTCATGTCATGCATTATCAGGAACTGGCCGAAGCAGGCGCTGAACCGGAGGAAGAATTCCTTCACGTCGCTCTTCACCGTGTACTGCCTAGCCGGGAACCGGTTCAGGTATTTTTTCAGTGCAGGGTGCTCATAATCATACATGATGGGCGTCTCGACTTCCATTGCCCCATAATTTATGTAGACATCCGTCACATAGCGCTCCATCAGCTTTTTCACGAGCCTGCCGTTGGGATACCACCTGAAGTTTCCCGAGTCGCTGGCAGGCTCATAATCAACAAGGGAATGCTCCTTCATGATTTTGATGTGGGGCGGCTCCTTTGCGTAAACTCTCTGCTTTTTGTGCTCGTAGTTGTAGAGTGTTTCCAGCTTTTTGTTCCCTTCAAAATTATAATTTTCAGCAGGTGTCATACTCCCATCCATGTCAAGGATATAAAATTTGCTCACAACCTTCGTCTCCTCAATAATAGACCGCGAAACATTCTCTTCCCCCTTCCCAGTGCCTGCCCCAACAACTATCTCCCTGGACAGTTCGCTCAATGGATGGCCCTTGCATTTGAGCGTATATCCTTTATACCAGCCAAAAGGCGCCTTATGGACTTCATACCCTTCTAGAGTTTCCATGATTTTTGCAAGCACTTTCTGTGCAAAGATTGGCTCGGAAGGCTTTGAAGTCAGATGAACCAAGGGATAGACTACAACCCGCTTGCATTTGACCTGCTCTGAGATAGAGTCAATCTCTTTTTTGAACGCGGAAGCTATCTCCTCCGGCTTGGACTGTTCATCCCTCTGCTCAACAGCTGTAAAAATGACCAGACATTCATCGGTTTTGGTCTCTTTCGTATCTGATTCATCAGCATTTTTGATAGCCTTGCTGATAGGGTTTATTACTATGTAATCCGAATGCACTGAAAGTATTTTCATTTTATCTGACCTCCCTAATGGAATAAGATTATCCTTATATCAACCAAATATAAAATGTTTATTTGCCGGGCAAGCCTTCCAATATCTGCCTGGCGTTGGGATCCGTAATCGTGTAACACTCCAAAATGTCACGCCCAGCCCATTTTACTAGGTCAGCGGGTACCTCCCCGTCATTAACCGCATCAGCTATCATCATTGTAAATCCTGCTTCTCCCCTAGGAAGTGCTTTTCCATATACAAATACAGATTTTGCAAGCATGCATGTTGCATAGGGTGCTGTAACTTTCCCGGCACGCAGGACTTCCACAGCATCGTCCGGGTTAAGCCTTATCCATAAATGGTCCTGTGCAACCGGGTGGAGCATTTCGCCCATCCTCATAAAAGCTTTTTTTGCGTCTTCAGAGCCTCTGATGCAGTAGGCGGCAAGCACGAATTGTGCTTCCACAGTGCCATACCTCCCAGAGGTTAACATTTCAACAGCGTCAGATGATGATACTCCGTCGAATGCCCGCTTTGCAAGCAACATCCTGCTTAAAGAACTACGTGCGTTGTATGATAAAGGAGTTTCTAATGCATTCTCAGCCATTGGTTTTTTCATCAGCCAATAAGGTATAAGCACATAAGCTAGCGTTCTTGCCAAATTTGTTTTCCTATCCTGCGCCTGCATGACAATCACCCTCTTCAGAATGCAATTAGCTATCATTATATATTGAAACTATAAAAATATAGCTTGCATCTGTGGTAGAATGATATGTGGGAACTATTAAAATTTACTAGCCGTCTGG
This sequence comes from Candidatus Micrarchaeota archaeon CG1_02_49_24, assembly GCA_001871535.1. Lineage (GTDB taxonomy): Archaea > Micrarchaeota > Micrarchaeia > Anstonellales > UBA8471 > UBA8471. Next base: position 123 of record MNVF01000102.1, on the reverse strand, counting down.
GTTGAAATCCCCACTGCTTGCAGTGGAAACTAAAAAAGAAAGGAAACAAATAAAAGAGCATGACAAAACTGTATCATGCAAGGGCGAAAAGGTGGTCAGTTGAGATTAGTGGACTTTACCGAG
>MNVF01000024.1 GCA_001871535.1 Candidatus Micrarchaeota archaeon CG1_02_49_24 | reverse complement strand
CATCGGCAGACCCAAGTGGCAAAACCCGCTTCAACATGTTTGAGCGACCCGAGCCTTCGTGGAATTGCCCTGGGGCTCGGGCGTCGGTGCTGCCATATGACAACACCAAGCGCAGCACTCGCTCCGATGACATTTCGAAGCGACCCGAGCCATGTGCGATTACATGGGCACTCGGGCGTTGGGTTTGCCGCTCAGCATTGCCGTATGACAAACCTCGCTTCGGAATGTCAAGGTCACCGGAGGGAATGCTTCCGCCTAAAGCCGGAACGCCAGCATCAGGTGGCTTTAGCCCTCGGAGTATTCATTTCACAAATGCTGGCTTCCTTGCACCCCAGGGAATGAAAAGAACTTATGAGGCAGGAGCGCAACATAATAAATGGCAGGCAGCAGCGGAGATAGTAGTAGTTGCAGTTGTATTTGCGGCAGCGGTGGCAGGCAGCACAACGCTTTACGGGGTGCACAAAGGAGATGGCCTGAATTTGGGGGAGTTAGCCAAACAGGTAGTAAAGCCACTGGTGGTAACCCCACGCACATTGCCTGATTTCAAGCCTACACACTGAGGCTTAATTGGACACTGGAACTGTTGGCTTTTCCCCGCTTTCCTGCTTTACAAAAAATTTGCCATACACCCACCTGATTGCAGAAAGAAGCAGTGAGTTTAGCAATACGCTTATCCAGAACCAGCCCAGGGGGCCGAATGTATCGCGCCAGTTTGGGAACTGCTCAAAATTCTGGAAGGCAACCGGGATTGAAATTGGGATAGTTATTGAGAAGCCGGGGAATGCAAACCTGATTTCCTGTAGAAGCACGATAAGCATCGGCAGCAGGACAATCAGCGGCTTGAACATCAATAAAGTCTGCTCCATCAGGAGCGGCATGCTTTTGGATTGCCTTTGCTCAATCTCCTTCATCCTGGCATCGTTCTTTTCCTTGAGCGCCTGCTCAAACTCGTTGCGAATGTCGGAAAAGGTTTTCTGGATATGCTTGATGCGCTTCTGGTCTGAGAATAGATTTGTCACGCCGGTGGAGATGACCACGTAGGCAAATGCGATGGTGAAAATAACCAAATCAATCATGGAACCCCCTCGACATAAGGACAGTAGGACATTAAGACCTCAAGACCCTGGACTCTAGACCCCTAGACCATTATTCCTGCCATACCCCGGCAATTACAGCCTTTAGCTCTGCCACTGCAGACTCCAGCTTGCCGTCATTGTTCATGACAACCTTGGCAGGCACGCCTGCCAGCGTAGAATAGGCTGCCAGGTAATTCAGGCACATGTCAATTTCAGCGCGAATATCATCCACTGAAAGGTTGTCTCGCTCCCTGGCGGCATCCTTTGCCCTGCGGGTCTGGATTTCCTCTGGCTTGGCTATAACCAGCACAAGCGCTTCGACAGTGAGCCCCTTGAGCAGTGAATAGGGCAACCCCGGGAGATAGCCGGATGGCGTCCGTATCATACAGTGTGTGTCCAGGAGCACCCGGCTCATCTGGGATAGTTGGCCAGCCACTTTTTTCTGCACGGCTTTCTGTTTTGCTATGGATAGCCTGCGTATCTGGTCTCTGCCTGAAATGCCATATTCCCTTGAGGCTATTTCAAGCATCAGCGTGCCATAGTTGACAAGCTTGAAATCCTTCAAGCCGTTAAGGACTGAAGTTTTGCCTACTCCGGGAATGCCAAGAATGATAATCATATTCTCACCCCAAAACCATTGGTTCCGGGTTTTGGGTTCCGGGCACTATACTCGGCTCGAAACCCTATTTATTCCCCTACAAGATTCCTAAGCATCGGCACCGAAGAAACTATGCCCATTCTCTGCATGTCCTCATACATCCTGAAGAGGATACCAACCGTCAGCAGGATACCAGTGCCCGTGCCCAGCGCACCTGTCAAGTCGGCAAATCCTGCCAACAGGCCCACGAATATGCTGCCCAGAATTGTAATGGTGGTGATATACTTGTCGAGAACGTGCTCCATCAGCCGCGGGTCAGAGCGCCCGCCTCTTATGTGCCAGCCAACATCGTGCATCTTTTCGGAAACGCTCTTTGCGCCCATGCCGCTGGTATCCATCCACACATAGCCGAATATGACACAGAGTACGACTAAGAACAGGATATAGACCATTGCCCGCCTAATCTCAGGGAGTGGCACATTATTGCTGGGAAGCGAAAGGTTTGAAAGGTAGCTGAGATAGCTCTGCCCGGGTATATAGCCTTGGGGTGGAAGCACATAGCTAAGCGTGTTATGCACTATGCCAGCCACATTCATGCCCATGATATCGATGGTGGCCCCGTTGGTGCCCAGCCAGAGCTGGAATATGGTGACCATGAAGGCGCTTGCCAGGATGACTGGAAGGTTCGAGACGTAGAGGAATTTGATTGGGAATGGCATGGACATCCCCCTCCCACGCTCGAATGTCAGGGGAATTTCAATCTTGATGGATTCCGCATAGGCTACCACTATAACGACGCCGACAGTCACTCCGATTGGCAGCAGGGCAACGATTATTTCCGGAAGTGTCTGGGCAGTCGGGCTGCTCAGCATGGCGAGCACCGAGTTTTGGGCGCCGAATAATATGATAAATACACCTGATACCACAGCGTGGGCAACGCCTGCTGCGATGAATATGCCTATGCCGCTGCCAAGGCCGTAACGGGAGGTAACCTCGTCAAGATAGAGCAATATCATCGAGCCTATGCCTATCTGGAAGATGATGAGCAGTTGGGTGTTCAGGAGGCCAAAGCTGCCGGAAAATGCCGTATCAACCAAGCGTGAGTTTGAGAATACAAAGAGCCCTGCCTCCACAAAGGAGAGCACAATTGCCAGAATTTTCTGGGTGCCAAGGAAGAGCTCTTTCTGCTTGGGGTCGTTCATGTCCACATTGATAATCTTGGCGCCCACAAAAAGCTGGAGGAACAAGCTGGCGAGCACAATCGGCCCAATGCCGACAGTCACAAGGGAGCCGAGCCTGCTGGCAGTGATTGTCTGGATGAAGTCGCCGGACTGGACAACCGCGCCAACTGCAGTCGTGCTGAACATGGCAAAGAATAGCACGAGCACTGCGAATGTCCAAAAAAGCCGCTCATTGACGCCAACAGCGGTGGCCGGAGGCTTCACCTGGGGCAACACGTCGATTATGGGTTTCAGAAGCTTCAGCACACAAACACCAAATGATTAAATGTGAGCGGTTTTCGCCTATTCGCTTAAAAATTTTATCAGCCCCTTCTTGCCAAGGCCGCACATCTCCCTAAGCGTTAGGACAGGGATGCCACTAGTGTCCTTGGGTTTGAGGTTGGATATTATACAACGTTTGCTTTTTAATATGTTGGAGATGCTTTTGAGCGCACCTGTTTTTTTCGAGATTGTGCGGGTATCATCGCTCATATGGATGGCTATCACTTCTTTTTTTACATCCTCAGCTTCGCCTGGTTTAGTGCCAATGCCAAGAAACATTGTAATCGGGTTGCGCACATAGGCACTCCTGAACCCCAGGAATAAATCAACAGATTTTGCATCTGAAACATCTGGGCTGGGTCCTGCCTCAGAAGGAGTATTATGGGATGGTGAAACGCCCCAGGTGAGCTTGGCACCCAGCAAGTTCTCCATGTGTTCGGCCACGCCGCTGACTGGCTTGCAGATGCCGTGCTCGTAGCGGTAGAGCATTTCCTCAGAGATGCCGGTGAACCTTGAGAATTCAGGGTGGGACATCTTCAGCTCGCGGCGGGCTGACTTGAGCTTTTCCGGGTCCAGCTCGCATAACAGTTTCTTTTCCTTCCTCAGCGTGGGCTGGTCGCCTGTCAAGTATTGCTCAAGAGTGTGGGGGCTCATGACATCGATTGCATAGCGCCTGTAGACTACACCGTCTTCGAGCGAGCCTGCCCTGTTGCAGCCGCCTATGAGCACGCTCCAGGCGTCCAGCAGAGTGCTTATCCTGGCAAGCCGGTCATTCATCTCGCGGGTAAACCCATCCACATTTTCAAGCGCTTTCACAAGAAGGGTTTCCCGGTGGCTGCAGTCAGTTGCCATCACGTCGAAGCAGGCCCTGGAATCCTGACTGGCATAATAGGCATAGCCCTCCTGGCTGAATAGTGCGCATACCCTGGAAAGTATCTGCTGCCTCGTCATGATGATGTTTTGCAATGGGAGATATAAATTAATTCGGGAGGACTAGGTGGCTATATATTATAGGTGATAAACCGGGATTCCGGGATAAGCTTATTAATTTTAGATGAACATATGGGATTTGAATGGGTAGATAAAGTTTGGGGTTTTGGATTTCGAGACAATAAGGAAGACTGTGCGCTATGCACACGCAAGACCGCGTTGCAACAGCAACGCAGGAAGACAGCGCGGAAGACGTGAATACTATGAAAGTAGGCATGATTGGGTGGGAGTTTCCTCCGTTCCTGTCAGGCGGGCTTGGCGTGCACTGCTATGAGCTGACGCATTGTCTGGCAAACCTTGGCGTGCAGCTAGATTTCTTCATGCCGGCCATTGGCAAGAAACTGGATGTTGGCCATCCGAACCTTAGGATATTCCAGGTTGCCGAGACAGACCTTTCCCCCTACCTGGAAGTTGGGGGCGGGCTTGGCAGGCACATGGTGAAAAATGCCTACTTCACTGATTTGTTCGAAGCGGTCAGGATTTACAATGACGAATGTTTTGAGTTTGTCTCCCAGTTTGACAGGGTGGAACACTATGATTTCATACACTGCCATGACTGGCTCACCTTCCAGGCAGGCATGAGGCTCAAGCGCGAGCTCGGCAAGAAACTTATTGTGACCGTGCATTCCACGGAATATGACCGCAACACCTGCCCAGATGAGCGCATCCTCGCCATTGAGAAACTTGGCGTGGCTGCCGCCGACATGGTAATCACAGTGAGCAAGAGGATGAAGGCGCTCCTCATGAGCAGGTTTGCCATGCCGCCTGGGAGGATAAGGGTGATTTACAACGGAGTGGATTACAATAAATTCCTGAACAGGGAAACCGCAAAGGCAAATGGCTATGGCGAGTTGAAGGCACGCAACCTCAGGGGCAAGAAAGTGGTGCTCTTCCTTGGCAGGCTGACCGAACAGAAAGGGCCTATGCAGTTCCTCCATGCTGCAAAGGTTGTGCTGGAGAAGCAGGATGCCCTGTTCGTGGTTGCAGGCAAGGGAAACATGCTGCCCCTGCTGATAAACCTGGCAATCAACCTTGGGATAAACAACCGGGTGATGTTCCTTGGGTTCGTGCCTGAGGAGGAACAGCGGAAAATCTATGCAATGGCTGATGTTTATATCATGCCGTCTGTTTCAGAGCCTTTTGGCATCACCGCACTCGAGGCAATGGCAAGCGGAACGCCAGTGATACTGTCGAAGGAGGCAGGGGTTTCCGAGATTGTGAAGAATGCGCTAAAAGTTGATTTCTGGGATATCAACGGCCTTGCTGCGAAAATATTGGGCGTGCTCAGGTATGAAGTATTGGCAAACCACATGTCCAGGCTGGAGCTGGAGGAGGTGAAGAAATTCACCTGGGCAGATACGGCCGACAAAACAAGGATGGTTTACTCTGAGATGTTAGGGTGATAGAACACAGGGAGACGGCGGAGCACAGTTGGTTTCGGGCACTGAACTCCAGACTGTTATCAGATTTTACGAAGAGCCAAAAAGAGCAGACAGATGTCGGTTCATGCTGCACTCGTTCCGAGAGGTTACCGTGCATCTGTTGATGCGCTGTTTCCAAGTTCCGAAACGTGAAATATGAAGGGGCTTGGGGAATCGTGAAGCGAATGCTTCACGAGCTATCGATGACAGCAGTCGTCGAGATATGCGCCAACAGGCGCATTTGATGCGCCGAGTGGGCGCATTCAAACAGAATGAGAGCGTGCATGCATGAGCAGCGAAGCTCTCTTCGGTTTCATCAACTCGAAAACGTGGAAACCCCACGGTATGGCGCATTCACCCGCCTGCAAAGCAGGGGGTATCGAAAAGTCCCGCGGGACTTTTCGAGCTATGCTGCAACAGCAGCATTCAATCGGCGACAACAGCCGCCGAGCTATCGCAAACAACAGTTTGCGAGATTTTCGCGCTAGCGAAAACTGATCGCGCAACAGCACGATTCAAATCTGCGTTTTCACGATCGGTCTCGAAACTCTGACATGTCATCGCAACCCGTAACTTGAAACATGAAACAGTTAAGGGGAACCTCCCATGAAAATTTTTGCTTATTTCCAGGTGCACCAGCCGCTCAGGCTCAAGAAATTCTCGCTGTTTGAGGATAGCCAGGAGCTTTATTCACGCTACTTTGATTTCGGGCTGGCTGAGGCAATCATGAAAAAAGTGGCTGCCAAATGCTACCTCCCAACCAACCATGTGCTGCTGGAGCTGCTTGACAAGCATCCGGAATTCAAGGTCAATTTTTCTGTGACCGGAGTGTTCATGGAGCAGGCAACCATGTTCGCGCCGGAGGTTGCCGATTCATTCCGCGAGCTGGCAAGGCATAAGAATGTGGAATTCCTTGCCGAAACCTATTACCATTCGCTGGCATCGCTCTACCCCGAGAAGCTGGAGTTCATCACCCAGGTGGCCAAGCATGCCGATATGCTCAGGGGCATGGGCCAGCAGCCAAAGGTTTTCAGGAATACCGAGCTGATTTACTCAAATGAGATTGCCAGCATCGCCGAGAGCATGGGCTACCTCGGCATATTGTGCGAGGGCGTGGACTGGCTGGGCAAGAGCCCGAACCAGGCTTATGTGCCTCAGACATGCAGCAACATCAAGCTGCTCATGCGCAACTACACGCTGAGCGATGATGTGGGCTACAGGTTTTCGGCGCGCAGCTGGAACCACTATCCGCTCACTGCAGACAAATATTCATCATGGCTTTCAGCCAACCAGGGGGAATGCACGAACATATTCGTTGATTATGAAACATTCGGCGAGCACCACTGGGAAGATACCGGCATCAGGGAATTCCTGAGGCATTTGCCCAATGAAGTGTCAAAGCACAGGCACCTGAAATTTGCAAATGCAAGCGAAGTTGCCGCCCTGCATGCCCAGGACAGGGTGGATGTGCCTTCCGTGATTTCCTGGGCAGATGCGGAAAGAGACACGAGCGCCTGGCTCGGCAATGAGATGCAGAGAACTTGCTTCAATGAGGTGCGCGAGATCGGCGATTTGCTGAAGGAAAATGGAACTGAGGAGCTGCTCCACGTGTGGAGGCTGCTGCAGACCAGCGACCACCTCTATTACCTTTCAACCAAATCCATGTCGGACCAGGACGTGCATAATTATTTTTCGCCTTATGAATCGCCATTTGACGCGTTCATAAACTTCATGAACATAATAAGGGATTTCAGAAGGGTGGCGGAGAGCCGCTGAAAAAATATTACTCCATCTTGAATGGATTGATTGCCATTATGCCTGCGATTTTTCCAAAATCATTTGTGTTTTCCGTGTATATGGATGACAGCGAATTTTCAAGCATGGTTGCGGATATGATGGAGTCCCAGATGGAAACCGCACCCTGGCTGGATAGTTCCATCGCTAATTTAAGCGTTTGGGATGAGTAGTTGAGCTTTGCCCAGTTGTTAGATTCCACAATCCCAAGGATAAATGTTTTAGCATCTGATTCTGCAAGAGGGGTTTTAACTTTCCGCGTTAATACCCTATACGATTCAGCCAGGACTTGGTTTGATACATGCCCCATAAGTTGGCCGTCAAACACTGATTCCACCAGGTCAACTGCTGTTTTATGCTTAGCCTCATCTGTTTTGTCAACGGAATATGCAAGGATATTTGTATCGAAAAAAATGTTGCCACGCCCAGTGTTAATCATAAAGTTCATCTCTTTTTGAGTAAGTGAACCCACCTAAATGAGCGCCTTTTCTCATCAGGGCTCTTGCTCCCTTTTCATAATTGTTCGTCTGCTTGTTCATCCATAAAAGCATGGACTCTGAGATTGCCTTGCCCAGGGTGCCTTTGTTTCCACCATAGATTTTAGCCACCAATGCCCTGAATTGCTCCAATACATCCTGTTCAACATTCACAGTCATTGCTTGTTTTACCATGAGTAACATTTAGAGTTTTATGTATTTAAATGTTCCTACACCTACGCACTGCTTGGAGGTGGAGGTATTTAGCGGAGAGCCGCTGACCTTACCTGTAATTCGTCTTTACGCTAACGAGATTGATAGCAGATGTAGTGGAATTCACGCTTGAAAGAATGCGCCATTTCTTGTCAATGTAAACGATTGAGCTTGAATTGATATAGGCATCTGTGATTTGCACTTTGAAGGCAGGCCTGCCATTCACATTTTCAATGTCGAGCGACTTGAATGTGATTGTGCGCATGGCATTCTGGTAGAGGTTGAGCCCGATGGATGCATTCCAGTTCCAGTTTTCGCCAACCGCGAGCATCCAGGGCTGGTAGATGTAGAATCCGTCGAACAGGTAGCTCTGGTTGAGCGCGGTTCCATTAAAGGAAAGGAGGCCGCCGTCCTCAACGCAGAACGAATCAGTTGGCGAGAGGAAATAGACGCACTTAGCATCGGTGAGAGGCGATTCGCGCACATAGCCCGTCTGGTAGGAGATGTTTGAGGCAGTCTCGCCGAGCGAAGGGTCGGCGGACCTGAATTCATAGGTGAATGTTTCGCCCCCCCTGAATGGCAACGGTACCGTGCTGCCCAGGGGCGCTTCCCTGCTTATTAGTTCCGGCAACGGCAGGAGGAAAGAGGGCAGAATCAGGAGCCCGAGGGTGAGCACAATGGATACTGCAATCAGCAGAAGATAGGAATCACCATTTGATTTTGCAACCATACCAATAACACCAATTCATTACTGTTTCGAGTTACGGGTTCCGATTATAGTGAGTGCCCGTAACTCGAAACCATTAAAACGGCCTTCGCACCTGGGGAAAATTGCGCCAGACAGGCACGCCGCACCATACTGCTTCTGGGCAGGGACCTTTTAACTTATCATCTTTGACATATCCGCTCCTGAAGAAACATGGGGGCCCGATGTATTTTACCAGGGTGGGATGCACCGCAGCAACCTGGGCCAGTTCGCCAAGGGAATGCTCCCAAATCTCCGCCTGGGCATTGAAGCATAATCTCAATCTCCATTTGTGCATGAAATTTAGCAAACTGCCTGATTCTGTATAGCGGATGCTGACAGCATTTGGGAGGACATAAACTGAAAACTCAGGGGGAACCCCTGATTCCATTAATTGGTCTTTCGCCTGCCAGAGCGAATTCATTGTTTCCTTGTAAATGCCAATCGGGTTGCAGTGAGTGATTGGGAAGGGCGTTATGTAATCAGGGTTGTAGGTTTGCCTCATTGACAGGAGGGGGCGGGAGGCTGGGAGAGTGCGGTGCCTCTGCTCTTGTGAATCTGCAGTGTGGGAGATTCGTTTGAGGAAGGAGTAGCTGATATTTTGCAAAGGGCGCATGATTGGCGAGTGATGCCAGACATTTAACGGGGAAAGAAGATATGGATTCTGTTTTGGGTTCAAGGCTAAATCAACCAATTGCTCATCTGATTTTCCTGTGCTTATGGGACCGAGAACATTGCGCAGTTCACTGCATAATTGCGCATCTGCATTTTTCGTGAAATCCATTAATTTCGTGCAAACATCCCCTAAATTCTCATCAAATGATTTGTTTAATCTTTCATTTGAGGCCATTTGCTCTCCCGTGAGAGTTAAGGCGGGTGAGTCGAACGGCTGGCTGAAATTTACTTCGCCTAAAGACAATAACCCCGGAGAAACTCGTTCAACTTCATCTGCCATATTCCTGGCTAAAAGAGATGCTTCATAGGGGACATCTGAGGATTGAGCCATGGCAATATAACGCTTTAGCGTTAGAAGCGAGATTGTGTGATAAAGGGACGTGCCCGCGCTGATTGGAAGGGCGTAGCGTGCGTTTTCAGCTGATTTTTTCTCAATCTCATTTGAAAGTTTTGTGTCATCAAACCCCTGGCGCTTGTATAGACTGGTAACTCTTGGCTTCAGCTCTTCTTTCAAGTTTTCTGTTAATTGAAAATAGGTTTGCCAGCTGTGTTCTATTGCATTTTCATAAATCGTTTTCTGCCCAGAGGTTAGGTTTGGGGGGATGAATGCTTCCGGATGTTTTAGGATGTTGTATCTCTGGGAGCTTTGCTCGGAATTGTAATAGGGGTGGGAGTGGAGGAAGGACCAGACGAGGTGGCGGGAGACTCCGGAAAGGGCGAACACAAACGTTGGATGCTGGAAAGGCGTGTGGTGGCCGGAATCGAAAAGCATTTTGCCCAAGCGCTCTTTTTGCCCGTCGCTGATGTCATTAGGGTAGATGATTTCCGTTGAATAGCAGGTGCGCGCGCTGGCGACGGACAACCGATGTGGGTTATCCGTGTAGGCTATCAATTTAACCTCTAATGATAATGGCTTTACACCCATGGAAATATATCGGATTGAATGTTTTTAACCTTGACCGCAGATTGGTTGGTATTCAATCAGATTTTGCGAAGAGCCATAGAGCATGTATCAGCATGCGAGAGCGATCGATGCCAGCAGGCGTCGAGAATTTCTCCAACAGGAGAAATGCCAGCATTCAATCGGCGACAACAGTCGACGAGATTTTCACCCGCAGGTGATCGACGACCGCAGTTGTCGAGATATGCTCCAACAGGAGCATCTGAAAAGCCAGCAGGCGATCGATGCCAGCAGGCGTCGAGCTATGCTGCAACAGCAGCATTCAATCGATGGCTTTGCCGTCGAGCTATGCTGCAACAGCAGCATTCTATCGACCCGCAGGTCGATTCAACCGCCTGTGAAGCAGGCGGTATTGCTCATTCGGAAATCCAGTTTTCGCTTGATAGCGATTGAATCTTGCCAGTTGGAAGATAGCTCGTAAAGTCCTGCTGGACTTTCCGAAAATCTCAAGGGCTGTTGTCCTTGAATTCTCGTGAAGTTGGCGCTTGGCATTCATCCCCGCCCGAAGGGCGGGGTATTCTGCCAACTTCACGATAAATGCTCAGACAACTCATCAAAGATCCGCAATACTGATTAGGAGAATATC
>MNVF01000042.1 GCA_001871535.1 Candidatus Micrarchaeota archaeon CG1_02_49_24 | reverse complement strand
GTACGTCAATAATTTCCTGGATTTGGTTGCGGATTAAGATGTCAAGGAAGGAATCTATGTTCTTTCCCTCATAGCCAATGGTATCAGATTTTCCGAAGAGCCTCTCTCGCTGATGCGAGAGACCCTGCACAATGTGCAGGGTATGAAGGCTCATTCGGAAAATTCTCGTGAAGTTGGCGCTTGGCATTCATCCCCGCCCGAAGGGCGGGGTATTCTGCCAACTTCACGATAACCAGTGGTGGGCACGAGCATTTGATTTTCCTTGTCTTTACCTTGCCTGTGCTTATGCCGTCCATTATTTTGCCTGAGAGGTGCCCATAAGCCTCCTCTTCGGTGAGCTTACCCGAAAGCTCAATGTTGGCATTGCCCATAAAACAACCACCGTATCATTCAGCCGATTTTCCGCTCCCTAAGAAGTAGCTGCTCCAATTCAGAAAGAAGCGCCAGTTCAAGCTCTGTGAAAAGCTTTGCGTTGTTCAGCATTTCGCGCACCGCGCTCAGCGGCAGCCGTGAGTAGAGCGTGTCATTGAAATTGATGCATTTCTCGAATATGGCATTCTTTCCCTCAATGCTTATGGCTACCTTCTTTCCCTTTTCAGCCGAGGGAATGGTTTCGTTTTCGTGCTGGATGGATTTCACTTCGCCGATTTCCATCCCTTCCTTGTTCATAAGCGTGATTCCGGACACCAATTTCCCCTCAAGCACTTCAACGCCCACTACGCAGGGCCTGCTTTTCCTGAAGCAGCAGCCCTGGATGATTTTGATTTTTGCCGGAAAGAGCTTGCTGGTGAGCACCTCGGATTTTTCGCGCTCGCGCTCTTCCACAGCCCATTGCTGGTAGTTTTCAATTATGCTATAGACCACATCCCCTGCAAACACCTTCACGCCCAGGGATTCTGCCTCGGTGATGACAGCCGGGGATTCGCCTATGTTGAATGTCATTATTGCGCCAAGATAGCGGTCGCGCTTGGAGACTGCAGAGGCAGCGGTCAGCTCATCGCGGGTGAGCTTGCCCACCTTGGTCTTTTTCACAGGGATGTTTTCCTTTTTCAGGAGATTCAGCATTGCCTCGACAGAGCCAAGCGTGTCGCACACCACGATAATGCCGTCTTCGGCAGACTCAAACAGGATGCTTTTCACCTGCTGCTCCATTTCGCCCGCCTCTGCCGAATCATCCAGACCGCAGGCAGCGATTGGCGAGCCCGGCAGGGCATCGTCCAGGCCATGGCCGACTATGCGCACACCGGACGCTGCACTCACGGAATCAACATATTCAATGCCCTTGGGAGAGGGTTTTACAAGGCAGCGCACCCTGGACTCAGCCACGCCGTTCATGGTGGAAAAGATGATTTTGTCGTTTTTCCTCAGGGTGCCTTCATAGAGCACCACGTCAAGGACTGTGCCCAGGCCGCGCTCGGTCCGCACTTCTATGATGCTGCCCTTTCCAATAGTCTTGCCGAGACCCAGGCCGTTTGAAAGATAGCGCTGGGAAAGCCCGGTGAGGAAAAGCAGGAGTTCGGCAATGCCCTCGCCGGTGACTGCCGACACAGGCACGATGGTAATCTGCCTGGTGAAATCGGTTATGCGGTCAAAGCGCTCGCACTCAAACCCCCGCAGGTAGAGCGATTCCACCAGCTTGTAAACATAATTGTCCAGCTTTTGCTGGACATGCTCTGCTTGCTCTTCAAGGGAATGGAGAAAGGAATTGTGCTTTGTTTTTTTCCAGCCGTCCACTTGATCTATTTTTGTAAGGGCTACGAGGAATGGCGTTTTGAACTGCTTGAGTATGCGTATGCTTTCCAGGGTTTGGGGCTGGATGCCCTGCCTGACATCAATTACGAGAACTGCAATGTCTGCCAGGCTGCCCCCCCGTTCCCTGAGCGAGGTGAACGCCTCATGGCCTGGCGTGTCGAGGAAAAGCAGACCGGGAATTTGCACAGCCAACTTGAAGCGGTTGACCAAATCGCCGCCAATCTCGGAGATTTCCTTTGCGGTGATTTCGCTGGCGCCTATGTGTTGGGTGATTTTGCCGGCTTCCTTGAGCGCAACTTTGCTCTGGCGTATTTTGTCCAAAAGCGTGGTTTTTCCGTGATCTACGTGGCCTAATACAACTACAATGGGCTGCCTCAACAGGCTGGCTGGGGGCGTGTCGGAAGTTGGCATGAGATGATTTTTGATTAGGTTAAATTAAATTGTTCGCCTAAGGAAGTAATTTGTTCTCATGAGAGCAACTTACGCCTTTGCGGCCTTATCCCTGATAGTTCCGGGTTTGCCGCGGCGATTCTGACAATGGCACAGGTTGCCTTTCTTGCAATTGGTCGGTTATCCTTTCGAGCCGCCCGCCAGGTGGCAGAGAGCACACTTAATGCAAATTGGTAATTGGAGTCTTCTCTGAGAAGCGCTCCATTGGAGCGCACTGAAATACATAACGTACATATGCCAGTTTCTGCCTCAACCTGTGCTTTTGTAGAGACTAGCGGAGCGTTCGCAGTTGCTTCATTGACATTAGCCATGATTGATTCAACCAGTGGCCTGATATCAGCGTGAAAAAGGGCATATTCCCTTGCATATAGTCTCATTACTTCTTCTGAATCCTTGTGGTCTCCCATAGAAATTCACCTAGTGGTCATTGTGAGTAAGATGCGTTGCTTTTTGTTTTTAAATAAGAGTGAACGAAATATTCTTTAAGGAATCAAAGTGATGCTGTTATGCTTATTGCACAGAACTATTTGTAAGGATTGTAGTAAGCTCTGCAACAAAAGGAGAATCGCAGCCATCTGGGGTTTTTTCTTATTTCCCTGCTGGCGCTTTTTCTGCTTGACTCGTTATAGCTGCAGCTATCGATTCTTTAGCAGCATCCTTCAATCTTTTAGCAACAGATGTCCAACTAGCTGGATTAGTCAATTTTGGTGCCACCTTTTCCAACTCATCTGCTGCTTGAAATCGTGTATCTGCATATTTTGAGTGCTCGACAACATGCACCAGGGCTTTTACATCAAATGCTATCCTACTTGCTACACGACGTATCGTGATTGGATAAGAGGATAGCGGCCTAGATATCATTGTATTTAAATCAGAGACTAACGCTATTAGTGCTTGACTCTTTGTATCTGCATACTTCAATTTGTTAGCAACATGCGCCAGGGCATCTATGCCACCAACTATCCTAACTAAATTCTCTGCTGCTTGTTGTCTTTCCATTGGGACAGAAGAATCTAACTGTCTTGCAAGTTCTTTGGGGTCCATTGACGAAGCTGGAGAACGACTCCCAAATTCAATGCCGGCAGGCGTGGCCCACGGGCTTCTGACAGTTCCAGTTTGTGAAGCACGATTAAGAGATACAGACACCCACATTAAATCACACCCACTGAGAATTGTGTTAATAACTGATACTATGTAAGCAAACCTTTTTGTTATATATCGCTAAACGTTATCCTTCAGCCAGTTCATTCTTTTCACAAATTCCCCTGCCATCACGACCAATTCCGAAGCTGTTTTCTCTGAGTAAGTGTAATTGTAATCAGCCCCTTCCCTGCTTGCAATGCCTGCCTTAAACTTGCTTACATACACAGACTCGAGCTTGCCATCCTTTGAAAGTTGCTCCAGCACTTCTGCAATTACGAAATGCGCCCGCTCCTTGATGCCGAGCAGAAACAGGATGGCTTTTACCGAGTGGAACATCGCATAATATGCTTTGATCGTAGCCTATTTGTAGTCCTTCTCTGCCAATGCTTTTCTCGCGCCTGCCATGTCGTAGGCAGCCTCCTTGAATTCCTTCGCGGCAAGCTCAGACGAAGGCTCTGTCCTGCGCAATTGCCCGGTATCAAAATATTGCTTCAACATTTCAAACTTCATGTCAAACCAACCTTATTTTATCAGTTTCCAGCCGCTCGTATAATGCCTTGTCCTTTTTTGCCAATTGCGCATACTCAAGCGGTGTGAATATTATTGGCTTCAGTTTTTCAGTCGTTTTTATCATTTTTGCAAGAATCTGGGCACGGCTCTCTCCGATTGCAATAACTAGCAAATCCACATCGCTTTCTTCATCATCCTCGCCGCGTGCTGCCGAGCCGTAGAGAAAAACATTGGCGATGCCCTTCAGCCCTGCAACAGAGGGCACAGTATCCGCGATTGACTTGATTATTTTCATGTGCCTGACAATGGGATTTTCACGGTTGAGTGTATATATGATGGTCCTGCCAACATTTGTAGATAGAAGAAATCCGTTCCCGTTAAGAGATTTAAGCGAATCAAAGATGCTTTTCCGTGACAATTTAAGCATGCCGATAAGTTCTGCGGCATAGGTTTTTTTTGTCGGGTTGGCGAGGAAAAAATCCATAACAGTTAACCGCGAGGCACCGCCAAATAGTTCATTTAACCGAACCATATAGTTCACATTATTATAGCATGGTATAAATATTTAAACTATATAGTAACAAAAAGTAGACCGTAATCACATTGCTTCCAACCGCTTTATCCGCTCGTCGCTATAAAAGCTGGCTAAATTCCTCAACTGACAAGGCGATTTCGCTGATTATTGTTCTAACCATGCCTCTGCCTATCGGCTTATGGGCTGGCACTACAACCATATACTCCGGATTTCTGTTCCGAAACAAGGATACGTATTTATCCTTATTTTCAAGATACATCACTAAATGGCTGCCGCGCTGATGATTTACAACATAGCCGATTTTAGAAAGAGCTTTAATCACCTTACCGTAATTCAGTGGCACTAGCCTAGACACTTACCTGCACCATGTCAATAGGAATAGGCTGGCCGTGTTTTTTAAGCGATTCCAGATACGCCTGTATAGCTTCTTTTACATTGCTAATAAGCTCCCTTTTTGTTTTACCTTCAGTAGCACAGCCTGGAAGGTCTGGAACCTTAGCTACATATACGCCGTCTTCGTCAATTTCTATTAGTACTCTGAATCTCAATTAATCACCTTGAACATTCTTTTTTCAATAATGGAATGCTTATCTTATTTATTATAAAATTCGGCATATTTAAACCTTGCTTCTCTTCAGATATTAAGCCGTAATCACATTGCTTCCAACCGCTTTATCCGCTCGTCAATCGGGGGGTGGGTTGAGAAGATGTTTGCCAGCTTGTTCACAAACGGGTCTGAGATGTAGAGAGAGGCGGCTGCCTGGGCTGCTGTCTTTGTGGGCAGGTTTGCTTCCTTAATTTTCTTCAATGCCGAGGCAAGCCCAACTGGATAGCGCGTGAGCTCTGCCGCCGTGGCATCTGCGAGATACTCGCGCTGCCTTGAGATGGCGAATTTTATAACCTGCGCAACGATTGGGGAGAGGATGATTAGCGCAAGGCCGACGAGCATGAATATTGGGGGAGTGCGGTCCCGGTTGCCCCTGCCGCCAAACATGAACATGCGCAGGAAGATATCCGCCATGATGGAAATCATGCCTATGAGCGCAACCGTAAGCGTCATGAAGCGGATGTCATAATTCTTTATGTGGGAGAGCTCGTGGGCAACGACGCCTTCAAGCTCCTGGCGGCCCATCATTGAGAGCAACCCAGTGGTGGCTGCGATGGATGCGTGTTGGGGGTCCCTGCCTGTGGCAAAGGCATTGGGTGAGGGATCGGTGATGACATAGACCCTGGGTTTGGGCTGGTTTGCCGCTATGCAAATTGCCTCAACCACATTGTGAAACTGGCGGTATTGCTGCCCGTCTGCGGGTTTGGCGCCGCTGGAGGCGAGCACAATGGAATCCGAGGCATAATAGGAAAATAGGGGATAGGCAATGGCGAAAAAGGCTGCGAGCAGGATGCCTGACGTGCCCAGGCGGAGATACCATGTGATGAAATAGGCCATGAGGAAGGCAAGGATTATTACAAATGCTATCAAGAGGAGCGAATTGCGCTTGTTGGCTGCCTGTGCCTCGTCAAAGAAAACCCTCATAATGAATATTTAGATGAAGGGATTATAATATTGATTCCATGGGGCAGGGGCGGCACAGCCCGCAAATTGGCGAACCAAACCTTTAAGAGCACAAACATGTCTAAATGATAACATAAATGGTGAGACTATGAACCCACGATACTATTCACAAAGGAGATTGAGGAGATTGGGAACGCAACGAATCCCTGGCTGGCCTAGAGCTGCCATGCACGACCCATTTGGAAATAGAAAGGCATTACCCAGCACGCTTACAGTACTGAAGGCTGCTGACCACAGCAGGAATCAGGAGATACATGAAGCGCTCAAACACGGAGCCCGCAAAGCCACTGCCAGGATTGAGCATGAAGTGAATAATTGCCTAAGTGGGATAACCGGGCCGTATCAGCTAGCAGCCATTCAAACCGGGCAGGAGCGGCAAGAGGAGATAATCGGTACAATGTTGGGGAAGGCATATCAGACTGCGTTTGGAGTAAGTGAGTTTATTACTAAGCTCAGTGAGGCACGGTTTGCGGTCGTAGCATTAAGAGATAATGACCCCGTACTCCGGTTGGAGGGCGATGGGCTGTTATTTAGCTCAATCCCGCTGCCAGACAGCAGCACGTTTAATGGCTCGGATTGGAAAAATCAGGCAATGGCGTATGCGCGTGATGCGGTAATCAGAAGGCTTTTTCATAACGTGAGTGGAACAGTAAGTGCATTGATGCATGAAAATGTCAGGCTGCAAGCTATGGACGGGCTCACCGAAGAGCAAGCAAGATTGATGCGGGTGGCAGGCAGTGAGATAAACCGGATGGCAAACATATTGGCAAGATTCATGGAGGCAATAGGCACTCCGTATGGCGAATTGTGCGCAAAAGAAATCCCAAACGAGCCGTTCGCAAGGCTACCTGGGGATACGGATGTGGTTGTGAAGACAGGGGATGAGCTGCTCAGGGCAGTTGAGGAATACAGATATAGATTGGGGCATGCCGCAGGATTTGAGGAAGGTATGAAAGAGGGTGCTGGATTGACTGCTGCGAGAGCAGCGCATGAAACGAATAATGCATTAACCCCTATCATAGGCTGTAGTGATTTGATTCAAATGGAGTCTGGATATCAAGAATTGCCAGAGCAGATGAGGCGATGGCTTGGCATTATATTTGAAAATGCCACGCGGATTAGAAATGTTATTGAAAGAATAAAGGTTGGCGCCAGAAACCCCGAAAGGACAGACCTGAATGGATGCCCGGTTCTGGCAATCCCTCCCGAGTCCGGAGTAGAGAAACCGCAGTAGTGATTTGATGGCTATGACTAAGTCAGAATCGGCTTGACAGCAAGGTGTAGAGCATTCCTTGCATTTTTTAACTTGTTTTTACAATAGATTACTATGAAAACCGTCAATGTTGCCATCTTGGATGCCGAGAAAAAACTCTGCGCTGCCCTGGGCAAGAAAGGCACTGCCAGCGACTTCACGCTCTACAATTTCAAAAATGATTCCGGCGTGCTGGTAGCCTATGAGCCCACCACCTACCCGGAGAAATTGCAGCCCCTGCTCTATTTGCTCTGGCTGGCGGATTTTGTCCTGCTGAAAGTTGGGCAGGTGGACAAATATTTCGGCGAGTGCCTGATTGCAGCTGAGTGCTCTGGCAAGCCCGGGTTTGTGATTACAGACAACGAGGAAAAGTTCAGGGCAATGACAAAGGGAATGGCAGTGAATGGGTATTTGAAGATTGGGGAGAATGCGGATGAGATAAAACGCGCTTTTTTTGCCATTGAACAGAAAATCGAAACCCGAAACTCAAAACCCGAAACCCGAATCCTCATTGACCACTATTTTGATGTAAAGGGGGTCGGGCTGGTGGCGCTTGGGAAAGTCGAGCACGGGAAGATTGAGGTGCATGATGAGCTGACCCTTTTGCCCCAGGGAAAAAAAGCCGGCATCAAATCCATACAGGTGCAGGACAAGGATGTCAAAGAGGGCGGGAAGCTGGAGAGAGTGGGGCTCTGCCTCAAGGGAGTGGAACTCAAGGATTTGGAAAAGGGCAATATCCTGACAGCTGACCCAAGCGGGTATTTCGTTGGGGAGACGATTGAGATTCAGTGCACCCTCTCCAACTTTTCAAAGACAGGGATTGCGAAAGATGGCACTTATTTCATCTCGGCAGGCATGCAATACCTGGCTGCAAAAGCCGGGGGCAGCGTGGCGCCGGGGGCAACAGGCAAATGCACGTTTTCCCTGGAGAAAAAGATGGTGATTGCAAAGGGTGGCAGGGTGATTCTCTGCAACCCGAATGGGATGCCCAGGGTGATTGGGTTTGGGAACATCCAGTGATAGGCAGTGGTTCACTTTCAGATGAAGGTTCGCACATCAGGTTTAAAAGTGTAGAATACCATAATAATCCACACAAAATGGTGAACCAGATGAGCCTGATGAGAACTCCGGATTTGACTGGTGCCCAATGGAAGCTCGCCCGCCAACTGAGGAGTAGGGTTGTGAAAACAGCTAACCCGTTTTTTGTTGGGGCAGGGTTAGGGGTTCTTATTGATACAATCCAGTGCGACCCCAATTTCACTGACCCAAAACACCTGGCATCCTATGCAGCAGGCGGATGCGTTGGGGCATTGCTGATATCAATCTACAGGAAGAGGGCTGAAAATCATGCGATGTGGGTAACTTTAGACACAGCTATGCATAAAATCAGGACTCCTTTGACAGTGATATTCGCATATACACAAATGCTTACTACCAGTTGGGGCTTTAGCAATCGGCTTCCCGGGGATGTTTTGGAGTGCCTGAGGGCGATACTCAAAGCAGTGCAAATGCTTAGGGAGGAGTGCGATAGGTTGGCAAATGTGAGCGAATTCAAGGTTAAACCCGATAATGGAACCCCGGATGGGATAAAGGTTCTGGTTGTCCCTGAAAAAGAATAGGGAAGTGTAGATGTATGAAAATGAACCAGCGTAGTCTTCAAAATCCGCCAAAAGTGCAGGCATGGGCACGCACACCAGCAGGCATAGAAGGATGGTTCCAGCATTACATGAGGACTGATTCGCGCATTTATGGCGACGGCAAGGTTCCGCCAAAAGGTGTCGGGCTGCGATTACTGGAGGAAATTGGCGCCACGGTTCTGGCAGCGAGATATAGGGGCAGGTATGTTGTCCCTGAATGGAGAATTGCCACTCCTTTGTTTGTGGAGGAGTTGATGGGGGATGCTATTGGGAAGGTTACTGACACCCCGTGGCAACTTCCATACAGTGAGGCAGAACCTGTGCTCAGGGAGTGCAGCGTGCCTGGGTTTCTGGAGGAAAGGGTACGAAAACATTTGAAAGCTGATGAGATAAAAGTCCGCTCCCTTGGCATGCTTGGCGAGAAAACAAGTGCCTTGACAGCAGGGCTCTATGAGACAAGAACTGCCAACAATACGATTGAAGGGCTGATGGCATCAATGTGGATGGTAATTCAGAGTGGTTTTTCCCCTGTTGCGCGCTGGTTTGCCGACATGCAGGGTGAAGAGGTTACCTATCCAGGCATATTGTTCAATGATGCAATCGCAGGGGATACAATACATGCGCATTTCCATACCTCTGCTAAAGAGGAGATCAGGGGAATCATCACTTTGGAAATCAATGGCCATAAAACAAGGCAGTATAGGCTTGTGATGGAGCCTGATGAGAGAGTGACGATACCTCCGGGGATTGAGCCGGAATTCATATATGGACTGGTAGAACTTGCAGGTACATATTCCTATGGTTTTCAGGATCCAGTGGCGCTTGAGGCAATAAAACTGGAGGGAGGGACACGCATCTATCAACTGCAGCACAGCCATGTGAGCGCAATAATACCACAGGAAAGACCAGATGGACTGGAAATTATGAGCGCGTCTGGATGGCATAATGTTATTGGCTCCAGCACAGCCAGCAGCAGGCATATTGTTGAATACACAAGAGATCAAATGTATGAAAAAGAAGTGATGCAGCTCGGACTATGGCTTCTGAATAAACAGCTTGGCAGTGGGTATATTTTATTGACTGATTCCTACCTGCTTTCGAGCGAAGAAGGAAACGCCCCGAAGCTCCTTAGGGGGGTTTATGGCAATGCGCGTGCTGTCGTGGAATATGACGGGGGGGTAGTACATGGCAAGGCGCCATCTTCTCATTTCATACGGGTTGCATTCGAAAGCGGAGTGCCGTTCTGCGCCGGCAGGCTCAGTCTTGGAAAACTGAATGGATATGGACGAAATAATAGCAACCAGATTCTTCCGGACGTATCCCTTCTGGAAGAAGACGACCTGAGATTCATGCCAAAATGGGTTGCGGATTATGCTCTCAGAGTAATGCAGGGGAAGGAACAGTTCAACCCATCCACCTGCGGCGCTGTTGCCTATGAATTGGACAGGCCGTTAATTGTAGTGGCAGGCAGGGCCAGATGCAATTTGCGCGGCATAAATGAGATACATAGGGAACGGCCTAAATTTGAGAAGGATGGCTATTGGGGCGGAGTTTACATTGGTTAAGCCGCAATCATCTGTTTTCTCCGTGGTAAACTCCAGCGTAGCCGTCCTTTGCCTCGTTTTCCAGTTTGATGAAAACCAACTGAACCACCCGCGCATTTTCCTTGAAGGTTATGCCCAGTTCGTTTTCCACGCAGAGGAGGGATTCGCCCCTTCCTTCATAGCCAGGGTCCCAGACAGCGCTCACCACATGGGCGCCGCACCTGAGCAATGACGAGCGTGTGAGAAAGAAGGCAAGGCAATCCTTGGGAATTTTCACATATTCATTGTAAACGATTTTGTAAACGCCCTTTGGGAGAAACAGCTCGCCATTTTCAAAAGTTAGTTTTTGCGTTTCGCTCAATTTCCTTTCCTTGTTGCCGAAATCTATTTTGCCCGGGGAAATGAATTTGTGCACTTCCTTGAGGGAAAGGTCAACGCCTGCGGGCTGGAATTGGATGTCTGAGAGGGTTTCAATCAGGTTTTTTTGCTTGATTTGCTCGCCTGATAATATCATACTCTTATTATGTGCAAGAGGGATTTTTAACTGGTTGTTTAATGCGGTGGTTGAATCATAATCGTGAACTACCACCCGATAAAACAGGCCCAATTTTCGCTTAGGCGAAATCGGATTTTACGAAGAGCCTGATGGCTCATTCGAAAAAAACTCGTGAAGCCTATGGGCTTCACGAAAGGTTCCAATCTCCA
>MNVF01000022.1 GCA_001871535.1 Candidatus Micrarchaeota archaeon CG1_02_49_24 | reverse complement strand
GCCAAGCGCCAACTTCACGAGAATTCAAGGACAACAGCCCTTGAGATTTTCGCTATCAAGCGAAAACTGGATTTCCGAATGAGCCTTCATACCCTGCACATTGTGCAGGGTCTCCCGCATCAGCGAGAGAGGCTCTTCGGAAAATCTGATCTGGGCAAATACCCCAGGGTTTACCTATACAAAGGGATGTTCCCGGGCACGAGCGACCCAATCAAAGACAAGACATCCTCCCTGGTCATATCGATGTCGACCTGTACCAATCGACAGTTGACTGCCTGAATTTCTTTTACCCGAGAATGCAGGCCGGTGGCGTGATTATTTCGCATGATGCCCATTTGGGCGGTGTGAACAAAGCATTTGAGGAATTCTTCAAGGACAAGCCAGAGCCAATTATCATGTTGCCTATGGACTACGGCATAGCTGTTAAGTGCCAAGATAAGCCATGATTCAATCAATAATCAGCCTAAGAAGTCGCCCAGTGTCATTTGGCCTTTCTTTTTTGTTCGCTGGTCTTCGAGTCTTCCATGGGTCTTCTGGTCTTCCACAGGTTTTCCAGATGTATCCGGGGTCTCGGGTCCAGGTGCCTGCGGTTTCAATATTTTGGGTTCGGTTTTTTTCCTCATTCCCTGCAATATTCCTTTCATTTTCCTTTCCTTGTTATGCGCGCTCCAATAGAACGCCTCATCCTTGGTTGCCTTGGCAATGAGGTATATTATGCTGCCAGGCCTCGTTCTCGCTACCCTCCCACGCCTCTGGATGCTCCGTATTTCGCTCGGCACTGGCTCATAGAAAATGACTGTGTCAGCCGAGGGTATGTCCAACCCCTCCTCGCCTATGCTGCTCGACACCAGCACCTGGAACTCATTATTCCGGAACCGTTCCAGTATTTCCTGCTGTTTTTTCTGGCTGAGCTCTTTTTTCCCCACAAATTTATGGGCGGTTATCCCAAACTGCCACAGCTCTTCTACAATCAGCTCGATTTGCCTCCTGAACTGGACGAATACGATAATTTTCTCCTTTGGCTGCGCCCTTACCATCTCCACGAGTTTCAACAGTTTTGGGTGCTTAGGCTCCCCTTCCAGCATGCGCTCAAGCCTGACAATCCTGCTGTCATTCACCAGTCGCTGCAACCCCTTCCTATCGGTCTGTGCCCTGAGCTTCCCGATGTATTCCACACAGATTGTGCCGCCCTGCGTTTCCAGCAAATCCGACAGGTGCATCAGGTGGATTAGGTGCGAATACGCCATGAACAGCACGATTTTATTCCGCTCCTTGATTTGTGGAAAGAGCGAAATAATGTACTTTTTCGAGCCCAGCTGCCCCCGGAACCCAAATGCCCTGAATACAGCGGCCTTCTCCCGCACCATCTCATCCAGGATTCTCTTGCCCTGTTTCATTCTCTCGGTCAGCTCGACGAACACCCACTGCCGTTCAGCCTTCGGGATAAACTCAGCTATGTCCTGCTCGCTCCTTATCTCCACATGCGTTATCGCAAGCGCCTGCAGAATTTCTTGTATTTTTTCAGCATCCCCGCCAGGCGAAGCTGTCAGCCCGAGCACATGTGAAGAAATCCCTTTGCAGTACTCGGCGACTTTCGTATATGCATAATTCCCAATTGCCCTGTGCGCTTCGTCGAATATGCACAATCCTATATCCATGGCCAACCCGGACTCAAGGTCATTCCTCAAGGTCTGGGGTGTGCAAATGGCGATTCTTTTTTTCCACAGCTCCTGCCTCTTCGTTTTCGCGATTTCGCCTGTGATGAGCACGGTTTCAGCTGCAGCATCAAACTCCTTTGGCGCACCCATCAGCAACCCTGTGATTGATTTTGCATGCTGCTCGGCAAGCGGCTTGGTGGGTGCAAGCATCACAATCTGCCTGCCGGAGCTTTGAAGGGCATGGTCCATGAGCATGAGCGCAACCAGTGTCTTGCCGGTTCCTGTGGGCAGCACTGCCAACGTAGACTTGTTGTCGATGGCGCTCGACACTATCTCAAGCTGATATCTCCTGGGTATGATTTCCGGGTTGAGAAATTTGCGCGAGTACATGCCTTAATCGCTCAATTGAAAAAGATAAGCTTAACGAACGGCATTTGCCAGTCGGTTCAATTTCGCCGTTGGCTTTTCAGATGCTCCTGTTGGAGCATATCTCGACAACTGCGGTCGTCGATCACCTGTGGGTGAAAATCTCGGCGACTGCTGTCGCCGATCGCCAGTTGGCGAAAAGTCCCGTAACCCTATCGGGTTCCGGTTCTCCCTTTTAAATTACTTCCAGATAAAATTATCCCATGGCATCCAATCCCCCCAATGCAAATGATTCTGCCGATACAATCTACGGCCCTCTCATAGGCCTGAACACCCACCACTGCAAGCCCTGTGGGTTCTTCACCATCGTGCCGGTCATGTGCATTTACAATGAAACCGAGGACCAGGGCTTGGTGCTTCACACGACACCCTATTTCTGCGGCAAATGCGATTACATGTTCGTCCAGCTTTATGTCCCCAGGAGCTATGCTGATGCCTACCTTCTGCTTGATGAACACTTCAAGGGTGCGCGGTCACAGGTTCCATTGAGCGAAGCGCACCCAGATAATAAGCTCCCGCCTAAAGCCGGATCACCAGCCACAGAGGGCTTTAGCCCCCGGAGTGTTCATGATTCCATCCAGGCCATAGAGGAAGAGCTTCCTGTTCCCAAGTGGGGCAAGCTCAAGGTTATTGCCGCACTTATCCCGCTTTCCAGGGATTGGTGGCGCATCCTGGACCCCGCACTACAGGGAATAGCTGAAGAGCGCCAGGCGCTCGAGGCACTCCGAAGCGACCAAGCCCAGCAGAAGCTCCTTGACCTGTTCAAGCACTCACCCCCTTTGATTGCCATGGCTGAGGGCAATAAGCAAAGAATCCTCCTGCCCCGCCTGCCAACGCAGATTAAAACCCCTCTGGAAGAAATTGCCAACCCCAATCTTAAGCGCCAAAACTGCCTCATATGCGGCGGCAGCCTGGCGACAGCCTGCCCGAAATGCTCTGAAAACGAATGGGATGCTGAAATCGTAAGCAGGATGGTAATGATAAACGACCTCCTTGGCAGGCAGTTTGCCACCCAGGAAGAGGCAATGAAGGCAATGCAGGAAAGCCAGCCCCTGGTCGAAAAAATACGGAAAAAAACAGACCTCGTTTCAGGCAAGAAAAAATAAGGTTTACTTCTTCAAGGCTCTGCGTTTGTTGTTTTAGGAAACCGCCCTCAATTTCAAGATAATGTTGTTAATAATCATCTGCCATATATATTTATAAACATAAACAATTATATACATACTCAATAACAGAAATGAACAGGAACTGTGTGGTGATAAAATGGAAACGACTAATAGCCAACTTTTGAATGCTGCCAGCGTGGGAGATCTGGAAACTGCCGAAGCATTGCTTGAAGCGGGGCAAATGTAAACATATGTAATCCCTATGGTCAGACTGCGTTGCATTTGGCTGCTGAGTGGGGGTATACGGAAACTGCCAAAGCATTGCTTGAAGCGGATGGTGTGGATATAGATGTAATTGATAGATCGGGCGAGACTGCGTTAGATTTGGCTACTATTTGGAACCATATGGAAACTGCCGCGGTATTGAGCGCTGCAGGTGCAATGGAGAAACGTGCGAAACAGAGGGAAACTACCAAGGCTGGTGATGGATATAGCAAGTCGAGAGCAGAAGCCCAATTCAGAAATGGACCGCCAGCCCCCCTACACAGAAGAGTACATGCGCAATATACAAGACAACCAAGAAAAGACATGTCTGTTTGTTGATTGTTTTTTCAGTTTTTAGCAAATTTTAGGAAATCACCGCCAAAAATCTTTGCATGACTGTTATCAATGCCAGGATTGTCCCAGCCATCAGAAAAACAGCCGCATTGCCAAAATCACCAATCGCTATCAGCCCTATTATAATCAGGATGAACAGTGCCCGCTCAGCCCTTTCAAAGAGCCCGTTCATCTTCTGCGCAGCTTCCATGGTGATTGCTTCAGTGTATTCCGCATATGCCCTTATGAATGATGTCATTCCCGTCCCAAGGAACAACATGCCCATAACCCAATAATTGCTTGGGAAAGCTATTGTCGGAAGTGCGACTGCCATAAGCCCCAGCAAAATTATAAACTCAACAAACCTGTCAGCCACGCCATCAAGGAATGCACCCTTTGCAGATGCCATGCACTTAGCCCTTGCGACCGCGCCGTCAAGCCCGTCAACAAGCAGCGCAAGCGCATACAGCCCAATTGCCATCCAATAATCTGTATTCATAAAAAAATAGAGCCCTATGAATGCGATGAGCACGCTTGCCACCGTCATCTCATTGGGTGTTATAGGCAGTGGCTTCAGCAGGTTGCCAATTATCTCCTGTGCTTTCCCAGCAAGCTTATTGCCCTTAATCATAAAGTCATCTTTGCTGTCTGCGCGGTTTAACGCTCTCGTTTCCCATTAATAAACTCATCCAAATTGCGCAATGCCACCTCATCAGTGTATTGCACAGGCGGCTTTTTCATCAGCACTGCGCTCGCGCTCAGCAGCGCCCCCCCAATCTTCCTGTCCAGCCCGATTTTCGCCGCCCGTATGGCATCAATCACTACGCCGCCCGAGTTCGCCTTGTCATCCACCTCTAATCTCATCTCTGCACTGAACGGCACGTCTGCCCACATCCTCCCCGCAATCCTTATGAATGCGAGCTTGGTGTTTTTCAAAAATGGTATGAAATCGCTAGGCCCTATGTAAATGTTATCTGGGTCAATTTTCTGCGTTAGTTGGGAAGTTACGCTTTTCGTCTTGCTGATTTTCTTGCTCTCCAACCTCATCAACTCCTTCATGGATAGGAAATCAGTGTTATGGACCAAGATATCCGAGCAAACAAACCGCTCGGATCCGGGCACGCTCAAATCATAAACATACTGGGGTTTAGCAGGAATCTTCTTTATTGATTTTATCTTTAGGAATCTTGTATCCCCATTGCAAATATCAAATATCTTTTTCCTATCAGCGTCATCAGTCACTTTGTCCAATTGCCGCATGACAGCGTGTGCTCGCATGGTTGGCAGCTTGTCCCAGCTTTTGCTTTTTATCCCCCACTGCCTAAGCAGCTCGAATTTTGGAATTATGTGCATGCCGGTGCGCTTTAATTTGGCCAGCACGTTGAGCGCACGCTCGGTTTTATCTGTTTGTATAAATCCAACCCTATCGGCAAACGCTTCAAAATCATCTTTTGATGATATGATGCCGTGGGTGATATACAGAAGCGCAGTTTTGTAGCTGCCAGTTGTGTTCTTCGATGTATAATCCTCCAGAAGCACGCCAGAGTTTATCCCAACCATAAGAAACAGGGTCCGCATGTCCTCAGCAAGCCCAGGCGATGCTGTGGTCCACCGTATCTGCCTGCCAGTTACCGTGCCATCCCCACTAAGGTATCCCTGAAGGACCAGCGCTATCTGCCGTGCGGAAAGGCCAAACACCCACCCAGGCACGCGCTTGGTATATGAATTTCCACCCAACCCTAAGCATAACTTGAATATTTTAGCCATGGTTTTTGACATAAGCTGCACTGAGACTTGCGCCTGCCCGCGTATTTTGTAATTGATATGGTATGGTTGTACGAACCTCTCTATGCACATAACGCACTCTTCGTCATTTCCGCATGCGATTTCAAGGTTTGCCGAACCTTCCCTATCAAAACTGCCATCTGCCAGCCACAGCCCAACTACCCTGAGCAGCTCATCTGTCAGCGGGAACTCAACAGGTATCTTAATCTCTGGGTGGTTGTGGATTATTATGTTGCCGGCACTATCTACTCCCCGGGCAAACAACTCCTTCAGGTAAGGGGCAAGGTTTGCTGTTCGGTTGTCTGCAGCATTGCCCGTATGCAAAGAGCAAGGAGCTGCGATATATGTTTCTTCCTCCCGCAACTCGTGCACCGGCACCGGTTCGAGTTTCCCATCCCAATTAAGTTTGAACACATTATGGTCCTTGGTGACTGTTATCTTTCGCCCTTCTGATGTTTTCACTTCGTAAAGTTCCTCATCAAGCAAATGCCGCACCAAGCCGTATACCTCTGCCATAACTGTTTTGAAATCATCATCAATGGTAAAGCATCTAACCATTTTTCCTGCTTGTGCGAGGTCCACTATTTCTTTTCCATCAGCCCTGTGTTCTCCATGGGTCATCATCATGCTATCGATAAACTCCCCTATCGGCGTCTGCGTTATTTTCCCACCAATCTCAAGCAAGATTTTTTGGTCTCCTGTGACGCTGTTCCCCCCCACATTTATCTGGTACGTCCTGTCAATCAGCGCGCCCCTGTAATCACACAGCCTTGCCAGCGTCCTGTGCACTATGGTGGCGCCTATCATGCCCTTTGTATCATCGCCCAATATTGGCACGCCTGCCTTCTGAAATCTTTTTTCCCATGCCTCGGTGCTCGCAATGAACACCGGCATGTTGTTCACGAACGCGCACCCGGTCTCAAGCGCAATCTCTGCCCAGAATTCCGTGGCTTTCTGGCTCCCCACCGGCAGGTAATTTACCAGCACTTCAGTGCCGCTTGTTTCAATCACTTTCAAAATTTCTTTTCTCAAAGTTGCCATCGGCCGCCCCTTCACCGGCTTCACCCGATTTTCCACGTATATCCCAACACCGTCGAGCGCAGGCCCTTCGGTGACTATTGTGCTTGACTTCTGGAACTCCTCCTTAGGAATCCAATTCACCATGTTCGGATAGGCGTACATTGCCTCGTGGAGCGGCTTGCCAACCTTGTTCTCGCCCACGTCGAACGCGCTGGTGAACTCTAAATCAAAGATGGAATAGTCCCCCATCTTCTCGTGCATTATGCCCACGATTTTCTTATCAGGGTTCCTTTTGTAGAATTCAATGCCCTGCCAGAGCCCTGCAAAACAGTTGCCTACGCCAATAATGCCTACCTTAATATTGCCCATACTACCAACTCCCTCTTCAGCCAACCCAGCCAAAATATCAACCAAACATCCAACTATTTAACTTTTATTAAATATTTAACATTTTATAAACATATGCAGTGAAATAATGTTATGAAAGCACAGGAAAGCAAAGCCCTCCGCCGCTTGAAAGAATCGCTCACCACCGGCAATCTCTGGCTCTCAATCCTGACCTTATTGAAGAAGCGCGACTGCTATGCCTACGAAATATCTCCCTTGATAAAAAAGCAGTTCGGCTTTGAGATGAACCTCATCATGGGCTACCTTGTTCTCTATAAAATGGAGGCGGACGGGCTGATAAGCTCCTATCACATGGAGCGAAAAAAATACTACAAAATCATCCCCTTTGGAAAAAAACAATTGGAAAATGGGAAGAAGCTGCTTACAAGCACGGCTGCAAGATTTGGCTAAACAAAGATGCCTCCAAAAAGGTTATATACCCACATTGCCCCAATCACTAACAGTTAATTTTGGTGATAAAATGCAGGTTGGATTTCAGAAGGTATTCCAGAGGGCAGGCATAACCATGTCAGCCCATGCGCTCAACGTGCTGGAGCCATTCTATTATCGCGTATTGGTTGATAATCCCAAATTCACACAAAGCCAAATTCGTGCCATGCGCGTGCGTGCCGAGTCCATTCCCTCCCGTTGGAAACCAGAGAATGCAGCAAGGGCTGGGTCTGCCGTTAAGCGTGTTTTCGCATTACGCGTTGGCCAACTTAAAACGGTGTATACCAGCATATCCAAAAATGGTTTAGATGATGGTGCGCGAAGTTTTTTGCTAAGGTTATACCTGCGTGCTGCATTGGTGGCTAAACTGAGGGATGCCAAGGAAGAATGGGCTCAAAAAGGCGCCGAACTATCACACTCCAAACAACTACAGTCCCTGGCAGAAGAGTGTGCTTCTAATTTATGTGCGCTTAGGCAATGTGCCCCTACTGGGGTCACTGTGGGCCAGCTTTTTCTAACCCTCCTTCCCCCAAACATTGGGATTCGCCGCAGGATAGAGGACGGGTATCTCGGGCATATTATGGGCACGCACGGCAGCGAGCTGCTATATGCTTTATTTACAGAGAAACAGATGGTCTCTGCCATCTGCGCTCCATTTGGCTGCGAGTTCAGATTCGACACTCATAACAGCAGAAATTCCAGAGTAACTGAAGCGCAGTTCCTTTCAGGGCTGGCTGCTGCAGTAATCAGGGATGAAGCACCAGCAGATCTCGTAACCCAGCTGATTGCAGTTATGGCGGGGGTTCCCCCAACAATCACATACACCCATCTGGCAGGGTCTATATTTACTCAAGTCGCCAATGCACATTCCCAAGGCAGAGATTTTGATTTAAGAGGCTGGATGGAGGGGGTAATTGCTTTAACTCAGACCGGGGTCACTCTAGAATATCAAAACTCACGAGTAATACGAGAACATGGTGCTGCCTTGCAGAATCTCGCAGATAGATTCGAGGACCCGATCAAAGCACTTACGCACTTATGTAGAACTGTATCAGACATGTATAGGCGGACTGGTTTCAGAGCGCAGGGTTATATCGCTAATCTTGTTTTCGCAGTATCAGGCGTAGAGCCACAAGACGGCAGTAAAATCCCTATGGATAATCTCCTCTCTTGTACTGCCGCTGCAAACACACAGTATAGAGTTGACTCAAAAAGTGCCTATCTAACTCCCTTCCGCCCGTGGAGCCCCACCTCCAAACACTATCGTGGCGATGATGATATTCCCTCCTCATGGGACGATATTGTCAGTGCAATAGAGGATTCAAGATGAAATAATCCCCCCTTTAGGAAAAATGAGCCTATCCTTCGCCTGCCCTCTCCACAATCTTCCTTCTAATACCTGGTTGTTTTTGGCATGTGCGTGCCGCCGGTCAAATAGATTTTTTCAGCTTCATTTTTTTCATGACTTTTCTAATCGTTAGAAGGCTGCCGCCCAGGCTTGCACGCTTCTGCACATTGATTGTAGCGTCGGCATACCGATACATCAACCGTTTTTCTTCCGCCTCGCACCACTCAAGAATTGTCAGAACAATCATTCAAATCCACCCCACATCATATAAATTACCCATCCAATATTTTTTAACCAATGTACTCAGCAATCTTCCTTCCAAACTCCTTCGCAGTCTTCGGCCCGTT
This sequence comes from Candidatus Micrarchaeota archaeon CG1_02_49_24, assembly GCA_001871535.1. GTDB lineage: Archaea > Micrarchaeota > Micrarchaeia > Anstonellales > UBA8471 > UBA8471. Next base: position 2,033 of record MNVF01000022.1, on the reverse strand, counting down.
TGCAGTTACAATTTTACCATCCACAGTCACATCTTGCCCGGTCCAAACCGCTCCGTTCTCCCTAAGATTCCCTTCCTCGCTTGGAAACGCGGTTGCTTTCTTTCCCTTTAGCATCCCGGCATTTGCGAGTATGCTCGGTGCGATGCATATAGCCCCCACCACCTTCCCCTTAGCATTGAACTCCCTCGCCAGCTCCTGTGCTTTGTAGTCGTTGAAATAAATCCCAGCCCCGCCTCCCCCTACAAACACAATCCCGTCAAACTCATCCACCTTGATTTGCCCGATTACCCTCGTTGCCTCTGCAATTCCGCCTAACACGCCAGTGGCATTCCCCAACTGTGTGCTTGCAACAACAGTCTTTACGCAAGCATTTTCCAATTCCTTCTGCGTGTCAAAAAGCTCCTCATCCCTGAACCCCTTGAACGCAATTACCATCACGACCTGTCTATCCACCATAAACCCACCAGCTAACAACTCACAGATGCAGTATTTAAGTTTATCAAATGCTTCCATAATCCCATGCCCACAGCCAGCAAGCGCATAAACAAGATTCTCCAAATCCTGGAAAGGGAATACCCATATGAGGGGAGTTTCCTTAAGCACAGGAACCCATTTCAGCTCCTGGTTGCAACCATCCTCTCAGCCCAATGCACGGATAAGAGAGTAAACAAAGTCACTCCTGCACTTTTCAAAAAATACGGAACGCCGTCTGATTTTGCAAATACAACTCCTACTGAGCTGGAGCAGATGGTATTTTCCACGGGATTCTACCATGCAAAGGCAAAAAATATCACCGCATCCTGCAAAAAAATTGTGAATGAATTTGGCGGCAAAGTCCCAAACACAATGGAAGCCCTGTTGTCATTGCCGGGCGTGGGCAGAAAAACAGCAAACATCATTCTCTATAAGGGGTTTGGAAAGAACGAGGGCATCGCGGTTGACACCCACGTAATAAGGCTGTCCAATCTCATTGGGCTTGTAAAGACAAAAAACCAGGGCAAAATCGAGCGCGAGCTAATGGCCATTGTGCCAAAGGGCTATTGGGACAAACTGACCGAATTATTCATCCGGCACGGCAGGAACGTGTGCATTGCGCGAAGACCGAAATGTGGCAAGTGCGCCATAAGGCAATACTGCGATTACGGGCTGGCCCAATAACTATTTAAATACATACTTACATAATTCAGTATATGGGAAACTTAACTGTGCATTTGAAAGACGAAGTTGAACAAGAACTGAGGGTCGTTGCATTAGAAAAATTTGGACTGGTGAAAGGTGCTCTCTCAAAAACAATAGAATATCTCCTGCATAATTCCGAACACAGGAATACAGATAAGATTGACTCCGCCAACAAAATTCTTGCCAGAATAAAAACAGGCTGTAACTTTACAGGCTGGAAGGGAAGAGCATATAGAAAGAGGTCTGATATATATGGTGGGAGAGTTTAAGTTCATAGATACCAATATCCTTGTCTATGCTGAACAATCCAATGAGAAGCTTAAGCATGATAAAGCTGCAGAAATAATGTCAGCTTTACTTAAGAGCAATGAAGGTGTGCTAAGCAACCAGATTTTGGCAGAATTATCCTCTGTTTTAAGTGATTACGGCTTTGATGCGGGTAGAAGAAACGAACTTATTTCAACATACAACAAAGCATTAAAAACCATTAATTATTCCATAGAAGATGTTATCCTTGCAAACGTTTTTTCTGAAGAAACCGGCGCCCATTTTTTTGATTCCCTTATTGCCGCAACAATGAAAAGAAACAATATAACCACAATAGTTACGGAAAACGAACGGGATTTTTCAAAATTCAACTGGCTTAAAGTGGAAAACCCGTTCAAGGATGGCTGACACAATTATCGTGAAGTTGGCAGAATACCCCGCCCTTCGGGCGGGGATGAATGCCAAGCGCCAACTTCACGAGAATTCAAGGACAACTGCCCTTGAGATTTTCGGAAAGTCCAGCAGGACTTTACGAGCTATCTTCCAACTGGCAAGATTCAATCGCTATCAAGCGAAAACTGGATTTC
>MNVF01000005.1 GCA_001871535.1 Candidatus Micrarchaeota archaeon CG1_02_49_24 | reverse complement strand
AACCTTGGGAATACAATATCAGATTTTCCGAAGAGCCTCTCTCGCTGATGCGAGAGACCCTGCACAATGTGCAGGGTATGAAGGCTCATTCGGAAATCCAGTTTTCGCTTGATAGCGATTGAATCTTGCCAGTTGGAAGATAGCTCGTAAAGTCCTGCTGGACTTTCCGAAAATCTCAAGGGCTGTTGTCCTTGAATTCTCGTGAAGTTGGCGCTTGGCATTCATCCCCGCCCGAAGGGCGGGGTATTCTGCCAACTTCACGATAAATGCTCAGACAACTCATCAAAGATCCGCAATACTGATTAGGAGAATATCATGAACGTTCTCAAAATGAATGCTACTTTTCATCACATAAACGTCGTTTCGCAAGACCTCTTCTCAAAAAAATAAAGGAATTGCGAGGTGTAGAGGCGTTCGTTCGGGTTATTGCCACTAATGTGGTGATGCTCACCACAGCATACTTTGAACGCCGTATTGAAGTCAGGCAATTTGACAAGAGCTATTTTTGACGCAAAGCCCCAAGACTCAAACCCTAGACTATTTACTTACTGCCCTGAGCACCAGCGTGCGCGCGATTGCATCGTCGTTTATCTGGAGCCTGCCCAGCTCGGATGCCAACTGCGGCTGGCCCAGCATCTTCAGCCAAGCACCGAAGTGTTTGCCCTTGGCATGATAGACGACGCTGTCAAGGGGTGCGACTTTCACAATTTCCTTGAACTCGCGCAGGTTCTTCGCCTTGCCGACTACTATGCCAGACGGCAACTTGAAAACAAATTCTTTACCGGGCGCAACATTTTGCTCATTCTCTTTTTTAGTCATGGACTGCACCTCCACACAAAATTTGAACATGAGATTATAGTTCTGATAATATATGCTACACTTGCATTACCTTACAAAAAATGTTTATATAGCTTTACCTTGGGGATTCACAAAACAAGAGGTTAGGAGACAATTGCGGTTTTATTGGGTACATAACTATGTAACTATGCCAAGAACTTCATCACATTTCGCCGCAGCCTCTTCAGCTATCCTCTCCTGGGCTGGGTGGGTCTCGGCACCTATATGGGGAGTTAGAAGCGTATTTTCAAACGATGCCAAGATTGCCTGGGTTTCTGTTATGCCGCCGTTCTTCGGCTCCGCGTGGTAGACATCAGTCGCAAAGAAGAGATTGCCCGTGCTTAGCGCCACACGGAGTGCCGATAAGTCAACCAATTTGCCACGGGAGGCATTCACCAGCACTGCCCCGGGTTTCATCAATCCGAATGCCTTTGAACCTATCATACCATCAGTTTCCTTGGTGAGCAGGGCATGCAACAAGGTTACGTCTGATTTTAAAAGCAATTCGTTCAGCCCCTCTTCGCCATCAACCAGCTGTATGGGCATTGCTGAAGGAATGCTGTCTTGCCGTAATCCCGGGTCAAACGCAAGCACTTCCACTGCCCCGAGCGCAAGAAGCTTTTGCGCGACCAAGCGGCCTATGCGGCCAAGCCCGATTATGCCTATAGTTTTGCCCCCAATGGCAGGGCCGGGTTCCAGCCCCACTAACCTGAAATCCAATTGCACACAATCCTTGGCCTGATTGACTGGAATCGCCTCCAATGCCGTGAACGTGCCATAGGTGACAGGGCTTGCGCCGTTCAGCGAAAGTTCGGTTGCACGGAGCTCCTGGCCGCGAAGTTTCGGTTTCAGCCATTCCCCTTGTTCAGGTTTATCGGCTCCTTTTCTCATGCCCCCATCGCCCCTTGTCACGCCCCTGAACGCGTCAAGCAGGGCAAAGACCGCCGCATCCGGTTGATTCAAATGATGAGTAACAGAAATCGTAGGCGCACCGTTGCAGCCGGGTGCTTCAACGGCACCTGAAATTGTTATCTCCGTAGCGCCAATATTCCCTTTGCCATTGGCGAGCCTCCTTTGCTTTTCTATGGCGCCAAGCGTCAGGCAGACGGCAAGTTCTGCCACTGCAACTGTGCTCGCCTCTGGCGTATTAAAAACCTGGATGCCGAGCTCTTTGCAGTGCGGTATGTCTAGGTTGTCTGTGCCGACGCCACCCCTTATGGCAGCAATAAGACGTGGTAAGTTGTTGGCTGCAAAAAACGCAGGGTCAACTTTTGTCTTGCTGCGCACCACGAGCACCGAGGCCTGCTTGGCACGTGGGTCGGCCAGATTATCGATAACTGTGTAGCCCAGTCCGGCAAGCTTTGAGAAAACCGATTTTGCACTGTCAAGCACCAATACAATATACTCGCTGCGCTGCGCCCTTGCAGCTGCAGTCGAAATTCCCGTGCTGCATGCGGCAACCCCAAACGAGCGTTGGGCGCGCAGGTAATCAGCTTCTGTTGGGGGTTTGGTATCATCATCATAAACCAAATGCTCTGCCTGAGGCCTGATTAACCGTATCTCAAGTGGCGCTGTTCCATGGGGATTACCGCCATTTGGTGGGTAGCGCTTTGTATCATCAACATAACCTAGCCATTGTGTGCGCGGCTTTCCTGCTTGGCTAGAAACTGGGGCACCCCTCCGGACTGGCTGCCTAAGCGCTTGAACAACATCATCTGCCATAATATCACCATTAAATTGCAAAGCACAGCCGCTAGCCGGGCAAAACAAATGCAGAGAATGTAGCGGTTGGCCGGAATATAAAGATTATGCGGAAAAAGTTGTCAATGTATACCAAAATTTTCAATAACCTTTATAAACTAGTTGAATGAATATACAACTATGGGAGAAATCATTGACGAGATTGACAACGAAATCATTGAAGAGCTGAAAAAAGACAGCCGGCAATCGGTCATAAAGCTCGCAAAAAAGCTGAAGCTGCCTGCCACAACCGTGCACTACAGGTTTGCGAGGATGATGCAGCGGAAGGTGCTGAAGTTCACCGTGAATGCAGACAGGGAATACATGGGCAGGCCAATGGTAGGGTATGTGCTCATCAAGGCAATGCCAGGGGTTGACCATGCAAAGCTGTTCAGGGAAATCACCATGCACCAGAGCATTGAGGAGGGCTCGGTGATTACGGGCGAGTTTGACATGCTTCTCAAGATAAGCGTGAAGGATATCCAGGGGCTGGATGCGATTGTGCTGCGATTCCTCAGGACGAATAAGAGCATTGCCGAAACCAGGACGATGCTGGCGTATACAAGCGTGGAGAGATGATTATCTTTTGTAGATATTATCGTGATGGTCAAAGTCAACAAACAAAATAAATTTTTTATTCCTGTCTACGGTAAATGTCAAAACAAAACTTTTGTCAATGTGCACTCGTTTCCTGCCGCTTAAGCCATGGCGCAGATTTTTGAAATGCTCGGTTGAGATATCGTCTGAATTAATTATTTGACTGATTTTTTTGAAAATTAGCTCAGTTCTGCGCTGGTCTTTATCGCGCAGTTTATGGATTATACCCTTGAGCTTGTCGGAAAATGCGTAGCTATAGAGCACATAATCACTTACCGAACAATGCGTCCAGTTCTTTGCCGCTCATTTTTTTGTAGCCATACTTCCTGAAATGTTCGTTTTCAACATCAAGAAAATGCTTAACATACGCCTCTGTGGCTTCGCATTCAAGCTCGTTTCGCCCATAAGATTCGACGAATTTGTTCAATGCCTCACTTTTATCCTTAAGTGCATATTTCGCTTTGACAACTGCCAATACACGATTGGAATAGTCGCTTAATGTCACCCGTGCATCAACCATAGAATACACCCCAAATGCATTGCATATGCATATATTATGCATTTGGTTATTTAAAACTTTTTTGTTAGACTAGGTCAAACAACCAGTTTTAAGTATGTTTTCGGAATCTGCTCAAGGAGATGCTCGCAGGAATAGGCAGTGTCATAGGTTTTGAGGAGCTCGCCGCCTGCCGAGCAATTAAGATAGATGGCAGCGCAGGCTGATTCAAACAAATTGTTTTTGCATGCAAATGAGGCGCATAAGCCCGCAAGGATATCACCGGTGCCGCCCTTGGTGAGGCCGGCGTTTCCGGTGAAATTCAACTTTGTGCGTGAGCTGTCGCTTATCACATCCACCACGCCCTTGCGCAAAATGATGCAGTTGTGTTGGGCTGCCATTTTTGCCACGTTTTTTGCGCTTCCCTCAATGCCAAAGAAGGATTTGAACTCGCCTGCATGTGGGGTGAGAAGGCAGCCACCGGCATCTTTTTTTGAGAATAATTTGAATGCGCTGGCATCCAGGATGATTTTTTTGTTTTGCTTTTTCGCCAACGCGATTATTTTTTTTGCTTTTTGTTTAGTTCTTGCATCAATATCCATGCCGGGGCCGATAAGAACTGCGTCAATTTCGCCAATTATCCCAATGGTTTCTTTTTCATTTAAGCAAATCACTTCGCTTATTTTTTTGATGGATTTTAAAAGCTCCATGTTCTCGGAGGTTGAGTGGAAATAAACAAGGTCAACAAATGGCATGGAGGCCTTGATGGCAAGCTGGGCAGCGCCGTGGTATTTCCTTCCGCCTGCCACAATCAGCAGTTTGCCGTTCTCACCTTTGTGGGAATCGCTACGCGTGTGCGAGAGGATGAAAACATCGCCAGGCCCGATGATGCGCATCAATTCAGGGGGAATGCCGATGTCTGCCACAAGGGCGCCCTTCGCCTTTGCCACGTTCGCCGAATAAACCTCCCGTGCTTTGAAGCTAGGGGTTGGCAAATCAACTGCAATCTTTTTTGCATTTAATTTGTTCATCGCATCAACAGCTGATTTGAAAGGTTCGGAAAGAGGCACCCTTGCGCCAGCACCGAAAATTGCATCAATAATGAAATCGTATTTTTTGGTTGCATCTATATTGCCATCCATCGCAAGAATTGCAAGGTTTGAGCTTTTGCCCAGGGCAACCCTGACATCAATGAGTTTGCGCAAGATTGACAGGTTGGCTGAGGAAGCCTCGGTCTTTGGGGGGGCGACAACGTAGACATCCACGGCATTTTTCCGCTCAATGTAGCGCGCCATGACATAGCCGTCGCCGCCGTTGTTTCCAGGGCCGCAGAAAATGGCAATGCGCCTGCCGGAGCCGTGCTTTTTTGTGAAAAACCCTGCCATGCTCCTGCCTGCATTTTCCATGGCAACGACAACCGGAAAAGAGAGATATTCAAGGTTCCTGTCCAAAACGCGCATTGTCCAGATGTTCCCGTCATCCTTGGATTTCATTGTTCAATTGACGCCCGATTGAAATAAAAACCTAACCCCGGATACGGTTTTGGCTGAGTTGGGCGGGTGGCTTGCTAGCGCGGGCATTCCCCACAATCATTCTGCTCCGCTTACTGAGTCGTGGAGCGTTCGCGCCATGGCAAGCGCCTCTTTACTGCGCCAGCCGGTTTTCAGAGCGCGTGCACCTGACTCAAGCGCATCGGCAACTTCAATTACATAATGAGGGGATTCCATGCGCATTTCGTTTTGCGCGAGGTTGGCAAAATATCTGCCTGCCAGCCCGTCGTCGCTGCCGACGCAGAAAAGCCGCGCCATTATCTTCCCGGCCCACGTGGCTTCAAGGATGGATGCCCCACCGGCGCCGCCCAAAATGTCAACAAGGGACGTGTCAACGTGAAGGCCCTGTTTTGACAGCCTGTCAAGAACGAGTATCGCCTCATCCACAGGACTAAACTTTGGCGTGAATGAAACGCTTAATGTTTTGACGGTCACTGTGCCTACAGATATAAACGGGTCTGACAATGGCGCACGGTTTGCCCTGCCTTCTTTGTAGCCCATGTAAAGGATTGCGTTCATTCGTCTCTGCGCCTCCCAGAAAAGACTGCCCGAGACATAGATATCATGAGTGGCATAGTCTGAACCGTCTAATCCGCCAAGCTTGATGCGTTCCCTGCCCGCATGGTCTGCCACTGCAAGCCAAAACACAAAACGCCGTATCCTATAGCCCTTAAGGTCAGGCGCTTCATCATCCAATTGTTTTATCAAACGCTCAACATGTCTGTTTGGTATTTCTGTTGCTGTTGCCGATTCAACCCATGCACTGGCCGAATCTGTTCCCATTGGAGCTTCGGCGAGCGGCTTGGTTGATGTACGCAGGAGTTTTATTGGCTGAGTTTGGGATGTTGTTGGCGGGCGGTCTATAAATATCGGGCCTAGAATATTCTTTCCGAAAAGCCATGAACCTGCAGCCAGACCTGCGGCACCAACAAGAATTGCACCTCTCGCTGCCAGCTTAGCTGCACTCATGCCTAACTGGTTTTGTGTTCTAACCCGATGCATCATGCTCCCACCCAAAAATCGATTCATCCATATATTTATTTCAGTCCACCCAATATTTAATTTTTTTGGACAGGAATATCCATAAACCCCATCCATGTACATTTAAAGTTAAAAACCTGCTCTGATTATTGACTATAGATTTTATAGAATGCAGTGTCCCCGCGCGGAGGTAGTTTTATGGCAATCCAGTTGACAACAGTCGGGCATGCGATTTTTGACATCAGGTGCTATGTGGAGGCGCTTCCCATTCCAGACAAAACTGTGTTCATTACTGCGCCAATCAGGTCAAGCTGCGGCGGGAGCGCTGCGAATGTTGCGGCAGTTGCGAGCAAATTAGGGGTAAAATGCAGGTATATCGGCACGGTGGGCGATGACGAGCATGGCAGGTTCATTCTAAATAGCCTGAGAAAAAGCAGGGTGGATGCGTCTAAGATACGAAAGCATAGGGGCGAGAGCGGCACCTCAATCATACTTATTGACAATAGCGGGCAGGTGGAAGTGATTGAATGGCTCGGGATGAGCAATGACTATTTTCACCTGGGGGAGAGTGATATTATCGGAACCCACCTGCACATGACAGGCACTGACCTCAATGTGCTGAAGAGGGCGAGCGCAATCGCAAAGAAAAAGAAAATGATAATTTCGTTTGACCCGGGCAGGAGCATTTCAAGATTGGGCTTTGAGAAGATGAAAATCCTTCTCATAAGGGCTAAATACCTGATTTTGAACCGGAAGGAATTCCGGCAGCTGGCAAATGAATACAACCCGAGGGCGTTCTGCAGGAAGTTTAACCTGATAATTATAATCAAGGCAGGCAGCAGGCCAGTCCAGTATTGGGATACGAAAAAGAGCCACGCGGTAAAGGCATTCAAGGTGAAGGCGGTAGATACCATTGGGGCAGGCGACTGCTTTGCCGCCGGATTCCTCACTGCAAACATTGAGGGAAAAGAGGTTAAGGAAAGCCTGAGGTTTGCCTGCGCGGTCTCGGCACAGAAAGTGATGAGAAGAGGCGCGCAAAACATACCTGAGAGGGAGGGGATTGAGAGGTTTTTGAAAAAGGAAGGTAAATAAGAATAAATGGCAAAATTCTTCTTATGAAAACAGAGAACCCAATGCCAGAAACCCGAAACTCGGAACCCGAAACTCGAAACCGCCAATTGACCGGCCTTGAATACCATTACCTTATCGGGCGCGAGCTGAAGCAGTTTGAGGGCGCTTGGCTGGACAAGGTGCAGCAGTCAGGGGATGGACAGTCATTCAGGTTCAAGTTCAGGAGGGGCTCGATTGTAGCAAGGCTGCCGGATTATGCCTATGCATCTGAGAAGCCTTTGAAAGGGTTGGCTGACAGCGGGTTCCTCCAGAAAATGAAGAAGCACGTATCAGGCAAGAAGCTTGTTTCTGTTTCGCAGATTGGCACTGACAGGCTGCTTGGACTGGGGTTTGTGAGCGGGGATGGAAAGGAAACGGTAAGGGTGATTGCTGAGCTTTTTCAGAAAGGCAACATGCTCATCGAAGAGAATGGGAAGATTATCGGGGTGCTGAACCCGGATGAGTTCAAAGACAGGGTGCTGAAGACCGGGGTGCAATACCTTCCGCCAAAAAGCACAGGGCTGGCGTTGGAGTTTACTGCAGTTGAATTGAAGAAATATCTTGGCAGCGAGCCCCGGTATATCATCTCATTGCTTGCAAAAACACACCTTGGTGTGACCTATGCGCGTCATATCCTTGGGCGGTGCAACCTCGAGCCGAAAGCACAGGCGGGCGGGCTGGAGTGGCAGGACATTGAGGCAATTGCAAGGGAAAATGCGTCGCTCATCAAGCACATGAAACCTTATGCGCTTAAGGCAGGGGGGAAAATTGCTGATTGGGGATTATGCAAATTGGATGGTAACGATGGATGGAGGGATGCTGAATCATTGAGTGAAGTTATTGATGATTATGAAAATGCGGATAGGCTGAATGCGGGGAATTGTAAACCGAAAGCCATTGCCGGCGAGAAAGCAAAAAAGAAATTGGAATACCAGTTGGCGCACCTGCGCACGCTGGAGCAGCAGCAAAAGGAATTCGCAGATGCGGGAAATGCGGTTTATGCAAATTATGCCGAATTGGAGAAACTGCTGAACGAGATTGGGAATTTGAAAAATAAAGGCATGAATGGGGAAGAAATCAACGCAGCGCTGGCGAGAGATGGCAAAAAAGCGAAAATAAGCCTGAAGGCTGGCGAATTGGAAGTTGAACTCGCATGAACGCCAGCATATCCAGCCACATTATTCGTGGTAGATGTACTCCTTGAGCAGCGTGGTGGCCTTCTTGATTTTGTCTGCCTTCAGCGAAAACAGCGCGAAATCCCCGCTCCGGGTTATCATATAGAAGTTCTCGATGCTCACCTTGTTGACAGCAAGCATCTTGGAGATTTTCGCAACTTCGCCAGGTGCATCCTTGATTTTCACCACTATCCTGTCGGAGGTTATGACCTTGTAGCCATTGTTCTCAAGGATTTCCTTGACGCGCGCCTCATCCTTCACGGTAAGGTGGATGATGCCGTTCTTGCCGAGCACGTCAACGCTTATGGAGTCGATGTTAATCTTTGATTTGGCGAGCAGATATGAAATGTCTGCCAGCAGGCCAACCTTGTCCTCTGCCACTACAACAATTTCTTTCATAAAACACACCCACAGATTATTTGATTGAACTACCTTTTAATTCCTTCGCCAACCTCTTAAGCGCCAGCTTGCTTTTTTCAATGTCGCCTGGGACAATGGATTTGATGAACGCGCTGCCCACGATTGCGCCGTCTGCGCCTGCGCCAAGCACCGCCCTGACGTGCTCGCTGGTGCTTATGCCGAACCCGACTGCCAGCGGATTTTTCACCAGTGGCTTTACCCTCTTGATAGTGTCGGTGGTGAGCGTGCTGAGCTCGGACTTTGTGCCGGTAACTGCGAAATGCGAGAGCAGGTAGACAAACCCTGTGGTATGGCTGTCGATTTCAATGGCGCGCTCCTTTTGGGTGTTGGGCGCTGCGATGAATATTGTTTCAACGCCGCTCTCCTTGCAGGCAGCCTCGAATTCATCTGATTCATTGATGTTCAAATCCGCGATAAGCATGGCATCCACTCCGTTGGAAGAGGCATCTGCCAGGAATTGTTTCAGACCATAGGAATAGGGGATGTTGTAATAGGTAAGAATGGCAATGGGCTTGTTGATTGTCTGTTTCACTTCAGAGATAAGTGAAAGGCAGCCCTTGGGCGTTGCGCCGTTCTTTATGGCAATATAGCCAGCGTCCTGTATAACCTTGCCGTCTGCAACTGGGTCTGAGAATGGGATGCCCACCTCAAGCACGTCAACCTCATTGCCCAAAGCGATGAGCAGTTCCCTGCTGGCTTTCATAGTGGGATAGCCTGCGGGCAGGAAGCCAATCAATGACTTGTTCAGTTTCATAAAATTACCTTAAACCTTAAACTTTGAACATTGAACCTTAAACCTTAGACCGCGTATGACCTTTCAGATAATCCGTTACTATGCCAATGTCCTTGTCGCCACGCCCTGAGAGGCAGATTACCACATTCTTTCCCTTGAATTTTTCTTTTTTTGCAATCACATAGGCAATCGCATGGGCGCTCTCAAGGGCTGGCATGATGCCCTCCAGCCCGGAAAGCAGAAGGAATGCCTCCACTGCCTGGGAATCCAATACGTTGTCATAGGTGACACGGCTGCTGTCCTTGAAATGGGAGTGCTCTGGCCCAACGCCCGGGTAGTCAAGGCCTGCGGAGATGCTGTGCACGTCCTCGCTCACCTGCCCATTCTCATCCTGCAAAAGATAGCTGAGGGTGCCGTGCAATACGCCGGGCCTGCCTTTGGAGAGGGTGGCCGCGTGCTTTTCGCCGGTGCCGCCTGCCTCAACCCCATACATTTCAACATCCCTGTCGTTTACGAAATCCGCGAACAGGCCCATGGAGTTGCTGCCGCCTCCGACGCAGGCGACCATAGCATCTATTTTGAAATTCATTTCCTTTGCCTGCTCTTTTGTCTCCTTGCCAATGATTCTTTGGAACTGCTTGACCATTGCCGGGTAGGGATGGGGGCCTATGACCGAGCCTATGCAATAGAATGTGGTTTCCACATTGGTGATCCAGTCACGGAGCGCCTCATTGATTGCATCCTTCAATGTCCTGGAGCCGGATTCGACCGGCATGACTTTGGTGCCGAGCAGCTGCATGCGGAAGACATTGACACTCTGCCGCTCAACATCCACCGAGCCCATGTAAACCGCGCATTCCATCCCGAGCAACGCACAGGCGGCTGCGGTGGCAACCCCGTGCTGACCGGCGCCGGTTTCGGCTATGACGCGTTTCTTGCCCATGTATTTTGCAAGGAGGCACTGGCCGAGGCAGTTGTTCAGCTTGTGGGAGCCGGTGTGGCAGAGGTCCTCGCGCTTCAGGTAGACGTTCACTCCGAGCTTTTTGCTCAGCTTTTCGGCAAAATAAAGCGGGGAGGGCCTGCCCACGAAATCCTTCAGGTAATCGTTCATCTCCTTGAGAAACCTTGGGTCATTGGAAAATTTAAGAAATGTGCGCTCCACCTCGCCTATGGCAGGAACTAGCACCTCGGGCATGAATGCGCCGCCGTATTTGCCGAAATAGCCTTTTTTCATAAACATGTTATTGGGAATAGGATATAATAAGCTTTATTAGTCAATAACCCCGCATTAAAATGTGGGGTTTGCAACTATACTCGCTCGCAGTTCATGGACGCCAAGTTGCAAGGCACCACCCAGAGAGAGCTTTCCAGGCAGGAGTTTCGATGAGAAGGGCACATGTTGACAGAGCTGCCGGAAGAAGATTGGGATAAACTACCACCAAAACCTTTAAATATAACTATTTGTATCAGATTTTGCGAAGAGCCATAGAGCATGTATCAGCATGCGAGAGCTATCGGCGACAACAGTCGGCGAGCTATGCTGCAACAGCAGCATTCTATCGGCGACAACAGTCGGCGAGCTATGCTGCAACAGCAGCATTCTATCGACCCGCAGGTCGATTCAACCGCCTGTGAAGCAGGTGGTATCGGAAAGTCCCGCAGGACTTTTCGAGCTATGCGCCAACTGG
>MNVF01000023.1 GCA_001871535.1 Candidatus Micrarchaeota archaeon CG1_02_49_24 | reverse complement strand
CGGAAATCCAGTTTTCGCTTGATAGCGATTGAATCTTGCCAGTTGGAAGATAGCTCGTAAAGTCCTGCTGGACTTTCCGAAAATCTCAAGGGCTGTTGTCCTTGAATTCTCGTGAATTTGAATTCGCCTGTTGGCGAATAGCTCTCGCATCCCATGGATGCTCGATGGCGGCTTGACATTCATCCACCCGCGAAGCGGGCGGTATTCTGCCAATTCACGATAAGCCTATCAAGTATCTATCCGTTATCAACAACAAACTTGTACCCATAATAAATTATGCCCCCGGCGCCGTCTTCTTTTATTTTTCTCAAGGACATTTTCACAGGAGTGCCTATTGTTATCTCTTCGGGTTTTGCATCCGTTATCTGGGCAGAAATCTTCGGCCCTTCCTTCAGTTCGATGATTGCGAAAATGTAGGGTGCCTGCTTTTCATAGCCCGTAGACGCGGAAGTTATGAATGTGTAGGAATAAACCTTGCCATTCCCTGAGAAACTGAACTCGGAAATTTTGCCTTTTCTCCTGCAGATTGGGCAAATGCTCCTGGGTGGGAAATATTTCCCCTTGCAGGTTTCGCACTGGATGCCGATTAGGCGATAGCGGGATTCTGTTTTTCTCCATGTGGATGCAAGACTCATAAATATCAAACTCCTGTTTCGGGTCTTGGGTTTTGAGTTCCGGGTTTCGAGGACTTGAAGACCTGAAGACCATTCATCCTTTTTTGAATATGTGCACCAATGCCGTTGCGCCTGAGCCGCCCACATTATGCGTAAGCGCATACTTTGGCTCGTCAACCTGGCGCTTGCCTGCCTTTCCCTGCAATTGGAGTGTTGCCTCAACCACCTGGGCAACTCCAGTGGCGCCCACTGGATGGCCCTTGCCCTTCAGCCCGCCGCTGGTATTGATTGAAATTTCAGAATTGAGTGCAGTCTTTCCATCTGCGGTCGCCTTTGCGCCCCTGCCCCTGCCAAAGAATCCCAAATCCTCAATTGCCAGTATTTCCGCGATTGTGAAGCAATCGTGCACCTCGGCAAGGGAGATGTCCCTGGGCTTGAGCTTTGCCATTTCATAGGCCTTTTTGGCTGCCACCCGGGTGGCGGTTATTTCAGTGAGCGATTTCCTGCTATGCAATGCAATGGTATCGCTTGCCTGGCCGCTGCCAATCACTTCAACCGGGCAATCAACGAATTTCTTTGCCTTGTCAATGGGCATAAGCACTGCCACGGCAGCCCCATCGGTGATTGGCGAGCAGTCAAACACCTTGAGGGGCGAGGCCACCATCTTAGATTTCATCACTGTTTCGAGGGTGATTTCTTTCTGGAATTGAGCATAGGGATTGTGCACTGCATTTTTGTGGTTCTTGACTGCAACCGCCGCAAACTGCTCCTCAGTCGCGCCAAACTCGTGCATATAGCGCCTTGCCATGAGGGCATAGAGCCCTGGGAACGTGGCGCCATTGAAAAGCTCCCAATCGGCATCCCCTGCCGCGCCCAAAGCCAGGGAAGCGTCGTTCACATTCACATCCGTCATTTTCTCAACGCCGCCTGCCACCACCACATCATGGAGCCCGCTGGCAACTGCCATATATGCCTGCCTGAAGGCAAGGCTGCCTGAGGCACAGGCTGCTTCCACGCGCGTGGCTGGGATGGGGTTAAGTCCCATGTGATCGGCGATAAGGGCGCCTATGTGCTCCTGGCCGACCAGCAAGCCACTTGCCATAGTGCCAATGAAAAGCGCCTCAATCTCATTGCCGTGGAGATTGCAGTCATTGAGCGCCATGACGCCGGCCTCTGCGATAAGCTCGCGGAAACTGCGGTTCCATATCTCTCCGAATTTTGAAAGGCCAACGCCTACAACAGCAACTTGTCTCATGAAATCACAGTTTACAGTTTTCGGTTTCGAGTTTCGAACCTAGGAACCTGAAACAATCATAGCCCCTTCAGCAAATTCTTATGCACAGTATACTGCCCATAGCCCAGGTATTCCTTGTTTTCAATGTATTTTTTCAAAGGAATAGCATTTTTCCTCTTTTCAAGGATTGGCTCTTTCACCACAATGGAGAATGAATCGCTGCCGGCACCGCTACCAAAGGAGGTTACAAGTATTTTCTCTCCGGGCTTAGCCTTGTCAAGAACAGCGGCTAAACCAATGAGCGAGGCGGCTGAGTAGGTGTTGCCTATGCAGGGCGTGACAAGGCCGTCCCGTATCTTTGCTTCATCTACTTTTAGCATGCCAGCCGCAAGCTTCGGGAATTTCCCATTTGGCTGGTGGAAGACAAAATAATCGTAATCCTCGACCGTTCTGTTCATTTTTGCCAGCAATCCTTTTGTCGCAGCGATTACATGCTTGAAATAGGCAGGCTCGCCCGTGAACCTGCCTCCGTGGGAGGGAAATTCCTGGTGCTCCCGCCTCCAGAAATCAGGCGTGTCGGTGGTGTAGGAATAGGTGCCCTCGATTTCGGCGATAATCTCCTGCTTGTTTCCGCCAATGAGGAAGGCTGCCGCGCCGGCGCCGGCAGTATATTCGAGCGCATCGCCTGGCCTGCCCTGGGCGCTGTCGGCGCCTATGCCAAAGCCGTATTTGATATAGCCGCCTTTTACCAGGCCCATGCAGCATTGGATTGCCACGGTGCCTGCCTTGCAGGCGAATTCCATGTCACTTGCAGTGGACTCCTTTGCGCCGATGGCTGAACAGACCATGCTTGCCGTTGGCTTGACCGCATAGGGATGGCTTTCACTGCCCACAAACACTGCGCCAATCTCTTTCCCCTGGATGCCTGCCATCCTGAGGGCGTTGCGGGCAGCCTCCACGCTGAAGGTAGCCGTGTCCTCATCCTTGTTGGGCACTGCCTTCTCGTGGATGACAAGGCCGTCGCGTATCCTGTGGGCTTCCTCGCCCCATACTTTAGCGATTTCCTCCACGGTTATCCGGTATTTGGGAACATACACCCCATAGCCAACTATGCCAATCTTCATGGTCTTCAGTCCTCGGTCTTGAGTCCAGGATTTCGGGTCCTAAGATCTTCCGTTAGTCTTTATGTCATGAGGTCTTACTGTCTTCTTCCAGACCATATCTGTCTTGGGTTTCGGGTCTTGAAGTTGAGTAGGATATTATTTATATTTTATTCAGCTTTTCCTTAATTTTATCTATCGGAAGCTTGGTCGTTATGATGGGAATTTGCTCGCGCTCTGCTATCCTCAGGGCCAGCTCGTCTATCTTTGCCAGGTTATGGAGCACGATTATGCTCGGCTTTGTCTGGCTTACCCGCACGACTACCATAGGCGACCTGCCAGTGGAAACGTTCAGGAAGATGAATGCGCGCTCATGGATGCTGCCGAAAAGCTTTGGGAAGCCCGAGCTTGGCATGTCAAGGATTGCCTTGACGCTGTCTATCAATGTATACCCATATACTTTCTTGACGTTCAGGAGCTCCTCATTTGCCACTACCCTGCCCTCCAGCACCTTGATAAAATCCACGGCTGCGAGGGGCGTGCTGAACTCGTGGAGCTCATAATAGGTCTGCACATCAACCTCGGTGCCCACCAGCTTGTTGAGCACCAGGCTGCCATTCTCCATGTCTATGGAAACCAGGGCGCCCACAAAGCGCTTGATGATGGTGCTGCCTGGGCTTTTGCGGCGATTGCCCTCGTAGTCACTTATGGTTGAGGGGGAGATGTTCAGGGCTTCGCTGAGCTTCACCTGGGTCAGGCCGAATATCTCGCGCCACTTCTTCATTATCTGCCCGGGAGTAATGGAAATGGCAATCTCGCCGGCAATCTGCTTGCCAATCTTGTCCATGTAGAAATCCTTATCTTGAGCCATATGAGTATTTCGGCAGAAAATGCTTAAAAAGTTTAGCTTTTAACGAACCCTATTACGTCAGGAGACGAAGTTCAGACAAACTTGCTCCAGTTGAGCGCAAGCTTTCTGTATTTGCCGAATAGCTGTTTTGCAACCTTAATCACTCCGGATTTTTTCCTGCCAATACTTGAAATGCCAAACACAAACCGCAATGCATTTGTCAGGAAAACCTCATCTGCGGAAAGAACATCATTTTTTGCCATTTTTTTGATTCTTGCTTTGATGCCTAGCTTTTTGCATAATGAAAGCACTGTTTTCCTTGCAACCCCATCAACAACGCCTGACACAGGAGGGGTATAAACAATCCCCTTTTTGACAATAAAAACGTTGGCAATGCTGCTTTCTAAAATCCTGCCTTTGTGCACCAAAATTGGCAAATCAAACCCTTTTGCCTTGGCGATTTTTTCGCAGCGGCCGTATTCCGTTCTGTCAGTGCTTTTGAAAGGGTATTTGGATGGGGTGGCTTTGACAAAAGCACAGGAAACTTTTTCAAATTTCAATGGAGGAAGCAGCTCAATGCCCATTGCAACATGCCGTTTGCCTTTTGCATCTGGGAAGACGATTATTTTTGCCCGGAAATCTGATTCGTTTGGCCTGGAAACGTGGGAAATAAGTTTTTTGAGGGATTTTGTTACAAGCGAACGAGAAGGAGTTGAAACACCCAATATCTTGCATGCGCTTGCGAGTCTGGCCATGTGCATATTTAGCGCAAAAACAGCACCGCGTGCAATCCTGAAGGTTTCAAATGCGCCTACATTCTTTCCCATTGGAAGCCTTTCGCCAACAAATTTTCCATCCAAAAGGTATTTCATATCTTCACCTCAAGTTCAAACTACCGCCTGCATCATTGCCACCTAGTTGGCAGTTAATTTAAAAATCTGCCAGTTTAGTTGCAGATTTTTTAAATGATTGCAAGACAAAACGTTTTAAACCCCCCCCCAATAGTTATTCGGTGATGGATATGGCAGAGTTTGCAGCTCCGCAGGGGAAAGACAGAGAAATCAAAGTCAAATCCACTTACACGGGACGGGATTTTCCGACTTCTGAATTTGACGCTTCCTTGAGAAGAGGCGGGATTGAACTTGAAGTGCCAACGGGCGCGAAATTCGGAGGGGGCGACGTTTCCGCGGTTTTAAGATACAATGAGGGTTCTGACAGGGTGAATATGAGGGTTTTTCCTGATAATACGCTAGGGACAGCAAGCGAGAATACGGCTTTTATTCGCATGCATTCAGGTGGGAAGCCGTTTCTCACCAACGAAGACGGTTTCAGGCATGGAGACCTCCAGGCATCAAGCGACCTGGACATAGGCTTCTCAGCGAACACCCAGTATGCCTTTGTTGGCATGCGCGAAAAAAACGGCATCCTTGGAATGCGAGATCCTGTTTTTACTGAAAGAGTTTTTGAAACAATAAACCCGGAAAAGATTAGATATATAAAAACTTCTGGTAATGGCGTCGGATGGAATAACGTCCTCCCAAGACATGTCAATATTTTTGATGAACAGGGACAAATAATTCCCAGATTCATAGGCAATGACAAGGGGATTATGATACAAACGGGCTATCCAAGAGGTGCAGAATCAATAACAGGAGGAACGCCAGCCCAATTTTATATTAATGGAACCGCGATTACAAGCTTTATCATATATGATATTAATGCGGCAAAGCGTGGTGAAGAACCGAAAGTGCTGTATCAGAAAAGTCCGAATGATGTTAAATACGACAGCCCAGTTTACACAGTCGCAAAGTTGAGTGACGTCAAAGACCACAGTTCAAATAATATAAGTTTAGAATACCTGACCAACCCGAAAACATCAGATAATCTATTTCATGGAGAAGTGATAAGCAGCGCTTATCCCATCAGAACCGTGATTGAAGTTGGAACCCCGACAGTTCTAGCTAATGGAACAAAAATAACTATATCCAAAGTCGAGATTGGCCCCAAACCCACAGATATAAATGAGAGACAATCCGGAACTGCAACTGTCATCATTGAGTGGCCAAATAAACCGCCGCAAACAGAAATAGCTAAGCTGAAGGTAAGTGGCGGTGATAATCACGCATTCGGAGAGCTTAACATTCCTGACGAGACACTAAAAAGTGGGATGCTGAGTTTAGGTATTGATTTATTGGATTATGGGTATAAGTTCACAATCGGTGACTTAGAGATAACTGCGGCTGGGCGCATTGACCAACTATATTCAGCAGCCGCTAATAGACAGGAATTAACTGCTGGTTTTGCAATAGCCGGACCGAAGGCAACCGTCCGCATGCTTGGGGTCCTGAAAACCGCTGGGGAAACAGCGAACTGGGCTGGGCAGGACTTTGGTGGCTCAGTTAGCCCATTCCTTGCTCCAAGAACCAAGCGGGAATCAAGGACGTATGCCATTCCGAGGCTGGAGGCAGAAGGGAACGTGGGGAAGAATATCGACGTCGCCCTAGCGCTTGACAAGGATACGCAGTATTTCAGACTTGGCGGGAAAGCCGATTTGCTGTCCGCAAAGGGCAAACCTTCTTTATTCAGCGTTAATTACAAGGCAGAACGGAGCGAGAATCCTTCATTTGCATTGGAAGGGAAACAGTGCTATCTTGAATTCCAGCCGGGCGCGCTTTCATGGGCTTCAAAGAACGCAGACGCACGGTTATTTGTTTACAACAGCGATTACGACGGAAAAGTGATAATCGGGGCAGCGACAGAAGACAGTTTCAGAAGCGGGCAAACCCTGGGGCTGGGCGCAGAGGCGCATGTAAATATGAGCGGCGCATCAGAATTAGGGATAAAATTGTCTAACGACGAGCTGAGAGTAGGCGCTGAATTCACAAAAAAGGAACGCGAGATTATTTCCGCAGAAGTCCGCAAGAACTTCAGAAATGGCACAATCACAGCCTATGCAGAATGGGGCGTGAATTTTTAAGCTATAAGTAAATTGAGCGCTTTCTGTTTAAATATGCCGAGCAATCCCTTCATACCACCGCCTGCATCATTGCCTGTGCCTTGCTCAATATCTCATTATACTCCCTTTCCCATTGTGAATCATACACTATGCCGGCGCCTGCATGAAGGTATGCTTTTCCGCCAATGAAAATTGGCGAGCGGATAATTATGTTCAAATCCACATTGCCATTCAGGGAGAAATAGCCCAATGAGCCTGTATACAGCCCTCTTCTGCAGGGCTCGAGCTCGTCAATTATCTCCATGGCACGCACCTTGGGGCAGCCTGTGATGGTGCCGCCTGGGAACATGGCGTGCACTATTTCCTTTGCGCCTATGCCTTCGCGGGCAACGCCCCGTATGTTGGTAACAAGGTGCTGCACGCGGGAGTATTTTTCAACCGACATCAATTCATCAACTTCAATCTCTTTTGCCAGCTTGCCCAGATCGTTCCTTTCCAAATCCACGAGCATGATGTGCTCGGCATTTTCCTTCACGCTCCGGCGGAGGTTGAGCTTCTGTTGTTCGCCGGGCTTGCGCGTGCCTGCAATCGGCCTGGTTGAGATGACATCGCCTCTTTTGCAAAAGAGGCGCTCGGGCGAATTGCATACCAAAGTGAAATTGTTTCCTGCAAAATAGCCGCTGTAGGGCGAGGGGTTGGCTGCACGCAGATTGAGATAAGTTTGGAAGGGGTTGGTGACTGTTGTTTCGAACCTTTGGGAAAGATTTGCCTGATAGATATCGCCTTTTTTGATGTACTCTCTTGCTTTTTTTATTATGGATTCAAATTCATTTTTTGGGTAAGCTGTTTTAACTTGGGTTTTTTGCATTTGTGTTTTTTCCATAAATTTTCTTTTTCGTTTATTCATCTTTCCAACAATAGTTTGTTTACCATTCTCAGATATTGCATAATCCTCAAAGAGATGGAACTCTGCCAATGGGATTGCCTTTGAAAATGGCTTGGCCATTTGAAGAGACTCGATTTTCCAGGCATAATCGTATGGGATGTAGCCGGCAAACCCACCGGAAAATAACTGATTTGAATCGCTTTTGTTTTTTGATAGGTATCCTGAAATAAAATCGAAGATGTTTTCATTTTTCAATTCACGTTTTTCGTTTTCATCATTTTCAATAATCTCCAATCGGTCATGCCATTGGATGAGCTTCATTTTCGGCTTCCCGAAAACAAGGTAATCCAGTTTTCCACCTGGGTTGGATTGGGAGTCTAGGAAGAAATTTGATTCATGGCTGTTGAAACACTGTATTGCATCCATAATCATTTTATACTAGTTACGTTTATTATTGCAATATGCCAGCGCAAGCGCAAACCCAGGCACCAACTGATAAACGGATTACTGATGCCATTGCAGAAATACTAAGGCAGCACGGAGCGCAGTTTGACCAAAAAGAACCGCTGAAAGGCGTTGAGAAAATTTGCTGCGTGGGCGCGAAAGCATCCGGGGGAACAATCACCGGCATGTTTGCAATAAAAACAGTTGGGGCTCCTGAAAATCCGGCTGGAAACTATTATACGATAGACATGCGCAGGGGGAAAACTCCTGAAATCAGGGAAACAGATGCATCTGTTTTTGAAGCTAATTCAAGAGGAGCCAGGGTTATTGAACTCCATAATGCAACCGCAGCCGGCACGGCTCAAACTTCTGCACTCTCCGGCGCAGAACCCAGATCTAGCGATTTTTTCAGGCCAACAGGAGATCAACCTTCGCAAATACAGATAGCAGGTGCATTTGCGGACTGGCTCCATGGCCGTGCCATCATATTAGCTAAGAAGCCATTGAAAAGAATGAACGATAACAAATATGTTAGGAATTTACTCCGGAATTTGGGCCTGGATGGATACGTAAAACAGTTTTCCCCGGACTTGTTTCTGGAAGCGGTAAGACGCATAGGCGGTACATTCAGCTTTGGGAAGCCCAACCCTGACAAGGAGACCATTGGCGACGACCTAATCCGTGTTTTCGACGGGCAGGAATTAAGTGTTCAGGCAATCCCAGGTCCGTGCGAAATTTACGCTGCGGCGGCATTTCTCAAGGGAATGCTCCGCGATGCCGTGCCCGTAGGCACGATTGTAAAGACCATGAACGATAAATACAGGAGCGGCGAGCAGGGACGGATTGCCAATCCACCGGGCATAAGCGCAGCAGGTTCAGTTGAAGCGATTAATGGCATTCTGAAACAATATCATTCGCCTTACCACGCCTCAGTCCTTCCCATTGACTTTGATTCTATGCTCGCTGCAATGGACTCGGGAAGCGGGCGCACGAACCCGGTCATCGCGGAGATAAAAACGTCCGATAACATATACCATGTGTGTACGGTCGTTGGATACGATAAGAAGACGCAGAATCTCACTATCGCTGGTTGGGTTGATAAAGACGGCACACGCATAAACCAAAACCTGACAAGTGTGTCGAAGAACATTTTTTTGAGGCATTGGCGGAATAATACCGTCTTTCTTGTGCCAGGGGAGGATACAAGAGAGAAACTCCTGGGATTGAACAAGAAAAAATTCGGGTTGTCCATCCCACAGGTGAACAGGTTCGTCTCCGGGCTCGGCAAATACATCGGCGAAAGTGACGACTACTACGATAAGGATTCGACTCTCCAACTGTACATCGCCGCCATGAAGAACATAAAGGCTGGGGACCTGAACTTCGAGGAACTTGCGTTGTATTACCATAAGGAGCTTGGGGTGAT
This sequence comes from Candidatus Micrarchaeota archaeon CG1_02_49_24, assembly GCA_001871535.1. Lineage (GTDB taxonomy): Archaea > Micrarchaeota > Micrarchaeia > Anstonellales > UBA8471 > UBA8471. Next base: position 2,004 of record MNVF01000023.1, on the reverse strand, counting down.
GCCGGGGATTGATGCAAGCTTTTCAAAGGAAATCAATATCGGCAGGGGATACAAGCCACGCATCACCGTCAAATGGTCAAGAAAGCCGGCTGACAGCCTTTTGGACAGAGTGAAACAGGCTAACCTGTCCCAAAGCAATTGGGCGGAAGCGTTCGGCAACCGGCCTGACAGCGAATTTGTTTTAACCGATCCTAATGAGAGGAAAAACATTGAGAGACTAATCAGCGGGCTACATGAAAGCATCAATGACCTCAATAAACAAATTGAAACGCTGAAGAAGCTTCCCCCGGGACAGCATGTCACTGATTCTCAAATTACGGCAGCCGGGTACCAAACTCTTGCGCAATATGGAAGTGATATAACCTATGCCAGAATCGAGCTTGCAAAGCTTGAAGGCGTCCCTGATAATCAATTGGTTGTCAAGCCAGACACTGATGGATCTCCGTTTGTGGTGGAGCTTGATAATCTCAAAAAAGAGCTGGAAATATATGCAACAACGCCATATACGGGAAACGTGCCGGTTCAAATCTTGAATGATAAGCGCAATTATAATAGTGCAGTTTCCTTGCTCCATACAATGCGGGAAAATCCCAATATGTTGGGAGGCGTAGAGCCTAACCCGAAATCAGGCATGCCTTTTATGATAGTTGATGGCAAACGGGTTTTGGCTTTTCGTGAGAACATAAAGAACGCATTGGCTGGGAGAACTACAAAGGGAGAAAACGGTGAACTATCCGGGGGAAAAACAGTGCTTAGACTTGATGACCGTGACCCTGTAGTCGGAAGAATGTCATCAATGCTAATGAAATTGGCTGAAATAGGGGAAGTTCAGGTAAATCTTGGGACGCTCGGTATTGCGAGTGGCAATTACATAAAAGCAAGCAATGAGCTGACACTATTAAGTCAGTGGTTAACCGGATGGACATCTGAAAAAGCCGTTGATGAAATAATAATTAACACCGGGTCAGGGGTAATTATATTAGGGCCTGAGAAGATAGGCGACGCAGTTAGGAACATTGACACACTCAATAGTAGAAACCCCGTATTTAATTATTCTTCTACTACGGGTAACGAACAAAAAGTGAGTATATATTTATTTACGGGGAGTGATATGGTTAGTAACCAATTGGGCGACACTTTAAATGGAGCTCTTGGAATATTGGAGCAAGAGCGGAGTGCCTTTCTCCAAAGCACGGTAAAGCGCGAAGAACTGCAAAAAAGGATAAACGAGCTTGAAGAGCAACAAAAAAACAATTTTATTCCGGCTTCAGAAGCCAGAAAAGAATGGAATGGCCAAATAACTTACGATGATTACATGATAAAGGATTTCAAAACGCTGAGAGTCGGTGATTTGATAGGCAGGCTTGAAACAAGAAGAGGTGCCAGAGAATCTTACCTTGCCACAAATGAGACACAGCTCAATGAGACAGTTGGAGATAGAAAAAAAGAATATTATCAGTATATCGCTGAAACCAGAATCGGAAGATTTGTGACTGAGAGGGGGGCAAGCATAATTGTGCCGATAGAAGGAGGCAACGTCAGCTTTACAGCCTCAGCATATTCAAACCAGCCGACCAATTGCAGGTTAAGTTTCGCAAGAAACAACCGGACCTTCAGTGCATACAGGGCAGGCACGGGATACGGTGCGGCCATGGACTTTGGAAGCTGGGGGATTTCATATTCACAGCCCGACTTTGGCCCTGCCGCCTTTGACGCGTACTACTCCAGCGGCCGGTTTACAATAAGTGGAAGCAAAACTACGCTGGACGGACGGGCTGATGCCGAGGCAATGGCAAGTTATGGATGGAAGTTTTAATGTCTATAAGATCAGATTTTCCGAAGAGCCTCTCTCGCTGATGCGGGAGACCCTGCACAATGTGCAGGGTATGAAGGCTCATTCGGAAATCCAGTTTTCGCTTGATAGCGATTGAATCTTGCCAGCTGGAAGATAGCTCGTAAAGTCCTGCTGGACTTTCCGAAAATCTCAAGGACTGTTGTCCTTGA
>MNVF01000110.1 GCA_001871535.1 Candidatus Micrarchaeota archaeon CG1_02_49_24 | reverse complement strand
GCCCTTGAGATTTTCGGAAAGTCCAGCAGGACTTTACGAGCTATCTTCCAACTGGCAAGATTCAATCGCTATCAAGCGAAAACTGGATTTCCGAATGAGCCTTCATACCCTGCACATTGTGCAGGGTCTCTCGCATCAGCGAGAGAGGCTCTTCGGAAAATCTGATCCGCCAGGTTAAAATCGCTAAAGCCTTCTTCCGATGACTCCGCCCACCAGGCAGCTGATTGTGGATGCAGCGATAGAAAAGACCGTGCTTACTCCGAGCAGCACTGCCACCACCAGCTGCGGGTCCACGGAGAATGATTTGGATATCTGGTAGGGCAGGCCAAGGAACGCCACAGACAGGAAAAGTTTCGAGCCTGAGAATGTGGCCAGTATGGTGATTAGGGCATAGACTATGCTCTGGATGATGCCTATCACGATGGCAGTCGCAATCACATTGGAGAAATTATGGCCGTTCTTTATGATGGTGTAGCCTGTGTGGCCGTAAATGATGAGCATGAGCAGCGTCAGGCCATAGCTCAGGTAATCAATGCCTGTAAACTGGGTGCCAAGCTGTATGAGTGTAAGTATCACAATGGTAATTGAGGGAAGGAGTGTGTTCTCCCGAATGGATTCGGTTAATATTGACAGGTTGAATGCCATAGAAAACCCGTTTCCAGCTTGTTGTGGGCTATGCCCACAAGCTATCGTGAAGTCGGCAGGAGTACCGTGCCCTTCGGGCACGGGTGAATTACCGACAGCCGACTTCGCGAGCATTTTTCGAATGAGCCAACAGTTCGAGGGGGTTCCAGGGGGAACCGGAACCCGATAGAGTTACGGGGCTTTTCGCCATCAGGCGAAATTGAACGAGAATGAAGCCCCTCGGTGTAACCGAGCTGGGCTTCTTCGGGTTCCCATGGTTTGAATCGACCTGCTGGTCGATAGCTCAACAGCAAAGCTATTGATGGCTCTTCGTAAAATCTAATCGCACAGTAGTGCGATTCAATTTTCAGGGTTATTACTGAAATAGATTTAATAAACCTTTTCAGGTTAAACCTACTCATGTCACTTAAGCGCATGTCAGTTTCCACACCGATGAGCTCAGCCGGCATCATGGGTGTCTCAGCCTATGCCGAAATCAGCAAGGTTAACCTGGACCCCAAGCTGGTAGTCCTTTTTTCCATACTGTTTTGCCTGTCCGTAAAGCTCGTGCCCCACATCGTGACGTTCATGAGAGGCGGATAAATCGGTTTACAGTTCACAGTTTTCGGTTTACACAATCTCTACAATTTTTTTTCTGCTGTTCGCTCCTTTAACAAGCCGGATTTCTCTATCCATCCCATAATGCTCTTTCAGCAATTTAATGAGCTGAATGTTTGCCTTATTTTTCCTGGGCGGCTCTGTCAAATAGGCGATTATCTTCCCCGTCGCCGGCCCTTCCACTATCCTGGGGTCCCGGGCATTCAGCACGACCTTCACTTCAGCGAACATAAATGTATTCCCTTTTAATTCCATGCAGCCAATATATTTATCAGTTTGCGAAGCAAATAATAACATGCCAATATGATATTAACACTGGTTTAGCTTCTGCTTTTGAATGCACCTGAGGGTGCATCAGATGCTTCTGTTGAAGCATATCTCGGCGACTGCTGTCGCCGATAGCTCGTGAGTTTCTGCTCACGATTTAGTCTGGTTGAGGTGAGTTGGATGGTCGGCAACATCAAGTTAATCGAATTGCGCGTCGCTGAGGCGCTCCAGCACGACGTAGGCCGCGGCATAGTCCGCATAGATTCCCGTGCCCGGAAGGAGCTGGGTGTCGGCACAGGCGACCTGGTCGAATTGAAGAGCAAAAAAGTCACTGCAGGCATTGTCTGGCAGGCACACCCCCAGGATGAGGGCCTTGGCATCATAAGGATGGACGGCTATCTCAGGCAGAACGTGGGCGTCGGCCTGGGTGACAAGCTGAAGCTCCGCAAGGCAGACGTCAAGGAGGCGCGCAAGGTCGTTTTGGCGCCAAACCAATCAATCAAGTACAGCCCTGGCTTCGACCAGTTTGTGAAAAAGAAGCTCGTGGGCAGGCCCATCACCCGCGGAGACCACATCTATATTGGCGTATTCGGCACCTCATTCCCCCTAGTGGCCGCGGTTGTCCAGCCCCAGGGCATAGTCATGATAAACGAATCCACTGAACTGGTGCTCAAGGATGAGCCCATCAAGAGCAGCGGCATCCCGACAATCTCCTATGAAGACATCGGCGGGCTCAAAGAAGAGCTGCAGAAAATCCGGGAGATGGTGGAGCTTCCCCTTAGGCACCCGGAGCTTTTCGAGCGCCTGGGCATCGAGCCTCCAAAAGGAGTGCTGGTGCACGGCAGCCCAGGCACAGGCAAAACCCTGCTGGCAAAAGCGGTTGCATCCGAATCAGACGCGAACTTTATCCACATCGGCGGGCCTGAGTTGGTCAGCAAGTTCGTGGGTGAAAGCGAGGAGCGTCTCAGGCAGGTGTTCAAGGATGCCGAGGAGAACGCACCCACCATCATATTCATGGACGAGATTGATGCCATTGCGCCCAAGCGCGAAGAGGTTACGGGCGAAGTCGAAAAGAGGATGGTTTCCCAACTTCTCACACTGATGGACGGTCTGAAAGCCCGCGGTCAGGTAATAGTCATCGGTGCGACTAACCGGGTGAATTCCATTGACCCGGCGCTCAGGCGGCCCGGCAGGTTCGACCGGGAGATTGAAATCAGCGTACCAAACAGGGACTCCCGCAGGGAAATCCTCATGATACACACTAGGAGCATGCCGCTTGAGGCTGACGTCAATCTTGAGGAGCTGGGCAACATCACCCATGGCTACACTGGCGCAGACCTCTCCCTTCTGACAAAGGAGGCTGCCATGAACGCACTCAGGCGCTACCTGCCCCAGCTGGACCTGGACAAGCCGATTCCCCCGGAGACGCTGGACATCATGCGCGTCATCAGGGATGATTTCATCAATTCGCTCAAGGGCATCCAGCCCTCGGCCTTGCGCGAAGTTTTTGTCGAGAAGCCCAATGTCAAGTGGGATGACATCGGCGGCCTTGAATCTGTGAAGAAAGAGCTTCAGGAGGCGGTGGAGCTGCCTATCAAGCGGCCCGAGCTCTTCACCCAGATGGGCATCCGGCCTGTCAAGGGGCTGCTGCTTATTGGGCTGCCTGGAGTGGGCAAGACCATGCTCGTCAAGGCAGTTGCCAGCGCAACCGAGATCAACTTCATCGCCATCAACGGTCCTGAGATGATAAGCAAATGGGTTGGCGAGAGCGAGAAGATGGTGCGTGAAATCTTCAGGAAGGCCAGGAGCGCCTCGCCGTGCATCATTTTCATAGACGAGATTGATGCGGTTGCGCCGGCGCGCGGCTATGCTGACGAGGGCAACAAGATTACCGAGCGCGTGGTGAACACCATGCTTACTGAGCTTGACGGTCTGAAGATACTGAAAAACGTATTCGTGCTCGCGGCAAGCAACCGGCCTGACATAATAGATGCGGCCCTTCTTAGGGCAGGCAGGTTCGACCGCGTGATTGAAATCCCGCACCCTGACCAGGCAGCAAGGCTTGCGATACTGAAGGTGCACGTTAAGAAGATGCCGCTGGCGCAGGATGTTGTCTTCGAGGAGCTTGCCAAGCGTGCCGATGGCTATTCCGGCGCAGACATTGAAAACCTCTGCCGCGAGGCAGGCATGAATGCCCTCCGCGAGAGCCTTGAAAACAAGCAGGTATCCATGCGCCATTTTGAGGCAGCCCTGCTCACCATCAAGCCAAGCCTTGATAAAAATTACATCGAGCGCATCAAGCAGTTTGCCAAGGGCGCTGATAAAATGTACGGGTAAATTGGTGTAGTTATGTCCAGTTTTCTGGAGGTCTTTTATTTTGACACTGACGAATTGATGCACATAGCATGTGCGGTGCTAGCCCTGACCCTGGCGTTCACCCTGCTTGGCCAGGTGCCGGCTAACCTATTCATGCTGATGTTCTTTCTGAACCTGGTGACCGTAGGCCTGGGCGTGGTGCTTCACGAGCTGGCCCACAAGTTCGTAGCCATCCGCTATGGCGCATTTGCCCGGTTCATCGCATGGCCGGCAGGGCTTGCGCTCATGATAATCATGGCTGCCATGCATTTTCCCCTCCTCATCGCAGCTCCTGGCGCAGTTTATATCTTCACGCCGCTTGGCAAGAAGGAGTATGGCATAGTCTCAGTTGCGGGTCCGCTCACCAATATCGCGCTTTCACTGATATTCGCAGCGGCAATGTTTCCAGTTGCCGCGCTCACCTCCGCCATGCCCGGCATTTCCACCTACCTGATGCTTCTGTTGGCATCCGGCGCCCAGATTAATGCCTGGCTTGCGGTGTTCAACATGCTGCCAATCCCGCCCCTTGACGGAAGCAAGGTTTTGCCCTGGGATGGGAAGGTTTATGCAGGGGTTATTGTTTTTGCGTTGCTGCTAGTGTTCATAATAGTGCCGCTCCTGGCTGGCAGTGCGCAATTGTTGTTTGGGTAATAGCAACTGGCAACTGGTAATGTTTATGGCCGAGATTTCATTTATTGGCGCCGAAGCGGTTGTGACTCCTCTTGAATTCCTGGGATTTTCTGCCATGGAAAAGACGAGGGTGCGGAAGAGATACAGGAATGGCTCGCTTGATTTGCGGCTGAGGAAAGCCAGGACGCGCGCAGAGGCGCGGATTTTGCTTGCCGCCAAAAATGTAGTGGCCGTCCCAAGTGTGCTGTTTGTAGGCGAGGACAGGCTGATTTTGGAAAAAGTAGACGGCACCTTGCTCTCAAAATTGCCTGTGGACGAGTTGGCAAAGAACCTTCCAAAAAGCGCAAAAAACCTTGCATTGCTTCATTCAGCAGGCATTGTCCACGGCGATTATACTGTTTCAAACCAAATCCTTCAGCCCAGCGGCGTTCTGGCAGTGATTGATTTTGGGCTTTCAAAAATCTCAAATGCGCCAGAGGAGCGCGCCCTTGATGTGCTCACCATGGTGAAGTCGCTGCCATCAGGCGGCGAGCTATCTTCCAACAGGAATAGTGCACAGCAGTGCACTAGTTTTTCGCCATCAGGCGATCGCTGGCAACAGCCGGCGAGCTATGCTTCAACAGAAGCATTCAATCGATGCCAACAGGCGTCGAGCTATCGACCAGCAGGTCGATTCAACCGGCGGCAACAGCCGCCGAGATTTTCACCCGCAGGTGATCGACGACCGCAGTTGTCGAGATATGCTCCAACAGGAGCATCTGAAAAGCCAACTGGCAAGATTCAATCACTGCCCCAACGGCAGGCGCCGAAATTCATTGCGGCCTATGCTGGTTTCAGCAAAAACAAAAAGATTAAAGCACAGGTGAATGCGATTCTTTCAAGGGCGAGATATGCCACTCAGCAGGGTGCGTAATCAGCTCTCAGTTTTCGGTTTACAATATTACTGCAAGCAGATACCCGATGGTTGCAACCGCAAAGGCAATGAGGGCAAGTTTCATGGGCATTTCAAGCGCATCCTCCTTCATTTCCACAATCACATACACCAGCATAAGGTCGGCCGCGGCCACCAATGCCAGCGCAAGGGGATTCATATTCAAATAAGGGAACGGCAGGAAGGAAAGGGCAATGGCTGCCAGCACAAGGATTTTTCCCACGAGCAGCGACCCATTGATGCCTATCACAACTGGCAGGGTGCTTGAGCCCCTCATCTCTACGTCGCCAGAAATGTCCTCTACGCTCTTGATTATCTCCCGGGCGGTGCCTGCCATGAGCGCTATTGCCGCAATGATAAGCACGGGCTGTGATGCCTCCCCATTTATCACCAGGTTGCCGAACACGAATGGTATTGCCATGCTTGCGCCAATGGCGGCATTGCCGGCAAGCGGCAAATCCTTGAGCCAATAATTGTAGGCAACTGATAGCGCTGCAAATATCAGCGCAATGCTAAAGGGCAGCACTCCCATCAAATAGGCAAGCCCAAGCCCAGCCGCATAGGCAACTATGGTGATTGCCCAGGCAGCGCCAATGGAAAGCTCGTTGTTCACCAGTGGCCTGTCTTTTTTTGCGTTCGCTCTGTCGCTTTTCACGTCAAGTATGTCATTTAATGCAAAGGAGCCAATCTCGATGAATGCAGGCACCAGCAGGGAAATCACTATCGCTTCTGTTGGTGCTGGTATCCTGCCTAAGGCTATGGTCTCACCTGCCAATACGGCCACCATGAGCACCAGCGCGTGCTCAATCCTTGTGAGGCGCGCAAGCACATCAAGCATTTTCACAGCACGGTTTACCATATCCATGTAAATCTAAGCCCGCTTTACCTTTATAATGGTTAAATTTGTTAATATTTCCATGCTGATTTTCAAACCCTCCACCGGAGCGTCTGGCGACATGATACTTGCCTCCCTCCTCCACCTTGGCGGAAAAAAAACGCTCGATGATATAAATTCCTCGCTCAAGCCGCTCACCGGGGCATCCATCACCCTTGAGCGCATCGAGCAATACCACCTGGCAGGCGCAAGGCTCACCATCAATTGCACATCTGAAAAAAAATACCAGCCAAGCGAGCTGAGCGCATTGATTTCCGCCTCCCCTTTGGGCAAAACAGCAAAAAAAATGGCAGGCGAAATGCTCTCGCGGCTGGTGGCAGCAGAATGTGCAGTGCATAACACAACGGAACCAGTCTTTCACCAGCTCGCAGGGGTTGATACCCTCATCTCAATTGCAGGCACCTGCAAAGCCCTGGAATCATTGGGAGCATTTGATGGGGAAATTTATACGATGCCAATCACCGTGGGCGCCATCAGGAACGCTGCCCTCCACATCTTCCAAAAATCCAGGCACCCATTGAATCTCATTGATTGCGACCATGAATTATGCACTCCCACTGGCGCTGCCATCCTTTCCACCATCGCAAAACAGGTTTCCTCCGTGGAAGGGATTAAGGTGCTTTCATCGGGCATTGGGTTTGGCACTGAGGATGTCTGCCCGCCCAACGCATTGCAAGTGATAAAGGCGGCCAAAAATAAGGTAAATCCCATGAGATTAAAAAGCTAGCCTGGGAAATACTACTGTTGTGTTGGTGAATCTATGATTTTACATGTCCGTTCCTATTTCACATACTTGGGGCTGGAGACTGATTTCAAGAAATCAAAATACGTCATCCTGCCAGTTCCCTATGATGGCACTGCATCCTACAGGTCAGGCGCGCGGGAAGGCCCGTTTGAAATAATCAATGCCAGCCGCAACCTGGAGACATATGATTCGGAATTCGGAGATGTTTCCAATTTAATTTACACATTGCCAGAGCTCCAGCCCAACCTGAATTCTGTTGAAGAAATGATGTTGCGCATCGAGGAGACCGCCCTGGACCAGCTCACCCAGGGCAAATATCTCATCACCCTTGGCGGCGAGCACTCCATCACCTACGGCGTGCTCCGCGCATTCAGGAAATGCTATCCCAAACTGAGCGTGCTTCACATTGATGCCCATGCTGACTTGCGCGAGGACTATGAGGGCAGCAGGCTCAACCATGCCTGCGTCATGAAAAGGTCGCACGCGCGCGAATTGTATCCTGATACCGTGAGCGTAGGCGTCAGAAGCGTCTGCGAAGAGGAAGCGAAATGCATTTCCTCGGAAAAGCTGGATGTCTATCCCATGTCTGAAGACATAGAAAGCAGGTTTGACGAAATCGTCTCGAAATTGGGCAAAAACGTCTACCTCACGTTTGATATTGATGCGCTTGACCCCTCAATCATGCCTGCCACCGGCACGCCTGAGCCCGGCGGCCTCCTTTGGTACCAGGCACTTCGCCTGCTGCGCAAAGTTTTCGAGAAGAAAAATGTGGTCGGGTTCGATTTGATGGAGCTGTGCCCCATCCCTGGCATGCATGCGCCTAATTTCACAGCCGCAAAACTGCTTTACAAAATGATTGGCTACCATTCAAAATTCAGCAAAAAATGAGCCTCCTTAATCGTTCTATCACAGAACAGAAAAGCTTATATATTGTTCTGCATAAAAACAATTTATGGACTCATCATACGTGTTTGAAGAATGGTCTGCCTATGCGAAAAAGAAATTGCTCTACGCCAGGGATATGGATCTTGATTCAATAGAAAAACATTCGCTTTCAAAAATAGTAGCGATAACCGGGATTCGCCGTTGCGGCAAGTCCAGCGTGCTAATGCTTTTGCTGCAAAAGCTCGTAAGCGAAGGAAAAAAAGCGGTCTACGTCAACGTTGAGGATAGCCGTTTAAGCGGCAATGAAAGCGTTCTTGATGATGCGCTCAAGTGGTTTGGCGATGAAGGCTACTTGCTGCTTGACGAAGTTACGAGCGCGCGCGACTGGCAAGGCTGGCTTGCGAGAAACCACGAGATGCTGAAGGGCAAACTAAACATCATAGTAAGCTCTTCCAGAAAAAACTTGATTATTCCCGGCAAGCCGCTGCGCGGGAGAATACTGCCAGTGGAAATGTTCCCCCTTTCATTCAATGAATTCCTGACATTCAAGAAAATCCCGCAGGAAAAAACCACTGCCGGCAGAGGGCGGCTGGAAAAAGCTTTTGCTGAATACATTAATTACGGTGGCTTTCCCGAAGTCGCCCTAGCACAGGAGGATGTCGTCAAGGTCAGCATACTAAACTCATACTTCAAGGACATAGTGGGGCTTGATGTGGCCGAAGTTTCGCGCGAAGACGTGAGCACGGTCGAAGCTTTCGGAAAATACGTTCTCCAGAGTCCGATGTTTTCCGCTTCCAAGTGCCTCAATTTTTTCAAAACGATTGGTTACAAGATTGGCAAGGAAAAGATTCTGCAATTGGAGAAATATGCGGAAGCTGGCTATTTGTTCTTTTTCACGCCAATTTTTTCCTATAACCTCAAAGACCGTTCGCAATACCCGCGCAAGGCTTACGCCGGGGATGCCGGCTTCTTTTACAGCACTACGGGCAAACTGGATTTTGGACGTGTCTATGAAAACATTGCGTTTCTAGGGCTCAGGCGCAGGGAGCAGGGTCAAAGCGAGTTGTGTTACTGGAAGAACATGCAAGGCTTCGAAACAGACTTGATAGTGAAACAAGGCACCAACGTTAAAGAAGCAATCCAAGTAGTCTATTCCCTCGAAGACGAAAAGACGCTCGAACGCGAGCTGCGCGGCTTGGTCGCGTGCGCGAAAGAACTCAAGCCCGCCAAAACATTGGTGCTGACTAAAGACAGAAGCGAGGCTAAAACAATTGACGGAGTAAAGATAAAGCTCGTGCCACTGATGGATTGGCTGTTGGAATCAGGATAACTGAACCGTGGGCTGCAAAATTTTTGCTGCTGTTGCAAAGCTTCTTTACAAAATGATTGGCTACCATCACTTGAATGCAATTAAGAAGAAATAACCCCTTATCGTATATCTTCAGCCAATGGGCTTTTTTGAAAAACAGCATTAAATGAACCAGAAATTGCATCATCAGCCCAACCTGGCAATGCAGGTACATTTTTGCCGGCACTATTATTCCATTTGAGTATTACCCGGTCAAGTGCCTCTCCGGCTCTTTGTTGGAACCCATATACTTTACCTTCTGTTGAAAGTAATGAAGACGCCCTGCGAAGTTCAGCCCGCTCAGCATCGCCAAGATTTGCCAATACGCGCCTGGCAAGCTGTTTTCGCCACATGCCAGGATTGCCTATTATAGCGGCACCATTTGACCCGGCGTGGATTATTGCATACCTGGCAATGCCAAAAGCCACTTCCTTTGCAAACCTGTTTGCCCGCCACCTGGCAAAAAGTTCATAATGCATAATCCTCAAAAGGGTTCTCCCTAACTTGCCAGGTTCTTGCGCAGCAAATGCAACGTAAGTCATGCCATCACTCCCGCACCAATTTTTATTCTTGCTTTACCAATTCCAGCGCATCCTTGTTTTTTTCAAAGTATTCCCGCGAAGGCTTCAATATTTCAGCAAGCGCGCCTGCCACGCCCTTTTTCAGGTCCATGGGATGCAGCCTGCCCTCAATGTATATTGTTTTCAGCTTCCCTGCGCTTGCAATCTCAAGGCTGCCGCCGTATTTGGCAGGCCTCTCAATCGTGAATGAGGGCTGGTGCATCAGCACCACCTCAGCCAATTGAATCACCGGGTTGTTTTCAGCCACTTTCTCAGGACAGTATGCCTTGTTCAGTTTCCTTTCAATTTCTTCAACTGAATCATGAATAAAGATGCAGCTTTCCGGCCTGCTTTTGCTCATCTTTGAATCAAACTGGCTCATCTTTTCCGGCCCCTGAAGCCCCATGAGCAATTGGGTGTGCAACGCAACCGCCTTCTTCCGCCCTAATTTCTCGCTTATCTCCCTTGCGAACATATGGACTTTTCTCTGGTCCATGCCACCATGTGCCACATCCGCACCCAGTTTGAATATGTCCGCAGCCTGCATGATTGGGTAGACAATGTGCGATGCATGGTTCGCCTCGCTCTCCTTCCTGCCCATGATGGTGGTGCACCTGAGTATGCGGTTGATGGTGCTTACCCTTGAAATCCTGAGCACATCCGCCCAGTATTCTGCGTCGTAGATTTCGCTTGCGAGTATGAATTTCACATTGCTTTCCGGCAGGCCCAGGGAAACGAGTGCTTGCTTGAAATAATCCTTTGCCACTTTCCGTATCCTGTCCAGGTCGCCGCCCATTTTGTCATTCAGCCAGGAATGGTAGTCTGCCAGAAGAATGTTGATTTTGAAGCCGGCTTCTGCCAAGTCATTTATCTTTTTCACGGTCACGAGCCCTGTCCCAAGGTGCACATAGCCGGATATCTCATACCCAATATAATGCGTTGGCGAATTGTTGGTTTCAAGTAGTGTTCTCAATTCGTCGCCGGTGATGATTTCGGCAGTGGGCGCCCGCACCACCAAATCGATTTTCGTTTCAATGTCCATGTCTCTGGTTTGAATTCAAAAATATATAATACTTCTTAACGTTTGACAGAACCCTAAACCGCAGTTGTTGTCCTTCTCTGCGGTGATCGTGTCAGTGGTTGCTGCCTTAGCTCCTGAGGCACACTCTTCTTGCCAGAGTCAGGATTGATGGAATCTCTCCCTTGTTGTTTAGCTTCAACGAATGTTTCAAGTTTCTTCCTTACGGTTTTTGGAAGTCTTTTCTTAACTGGAAGGGTGTTATCTCTATCCAACAATTTTTCTACAGCAGGAACATTTTTCCGAGTCCCACGTTTTGTAATAAGCTCAACAAGCATATCAATGGCATCTTTGTCAGTAGTTGCCGCTAGAGCTCTGATAACCAGGGCAATATTCTGCTCAGGAATTCACCAGCCAACTTCTCTAGCAACTTTAGCTTTCTGTGTTTCTCCCATCCCAATCACCCATTGATATCAGATTTCACGAAGAGCCGTCCTTGAATGCGCTTTCAGCGCATAGCTCGAGCAAACTGTTGTTTGCTCGATCGCGGATGCTCGGAACCCAGCGCGAAGCGCTGGGTACACGGATTCGCTGCTTCGGGCAGCGAATGGTGTGCTATGTTCGCAAGGCGAACATCCGCATGCGGCTCATTCGAGAATCCAGTTTTCGCCAGAGGGCGAAAATCTCAAGGACTGTTGTCCTTGAATTCTCGTGAATTTGAATTCGCCTGTTGTCGCCGATTGAATCGTGCTGTTGCAGCATAGCTCGACGGCTGTTGCCGTCGATCGCCTGCTGGCTTTTCAGATGC